>CAZLJS010000063.1:0-1405 GCA_964559895.1 uncultured Sangeribacter sp. | reverse complement strand
AAACGGTGTAGGGACGCTCCTTGGAGCGTCCGCTTTACAGCGACCTATACCATTAACCCTCAACAAATCAAAAACTTATGATAAAACCAAAAGAAAAATGCATCGAGCGCTACATAGACGACTTTGAGCTATGGTGCGAGGAGTGCGTGACGATATACGATAAGCTTACGGGCCAGACGATACCGCTGCGGCTCAATGCTCCGCAACGCCGTGTAGCGATGATAATGGAGACGGAACGGCGCCTGGGCCGTCCTATCCGCATACTGCTGCTTAAGGCGCGCCAATGGGGCGGATCTACCCTGGTACAGGCCTATATGGCGTGGATGCAGCTGGTGCGCCATACCTGCTGGAACTCGCTGGTGTGTGCCCACTACAAGGAGGCGGCTGCGGTGATACGCGGCACCTATTCGCTGTTGCTGCGCAATTACCCAAAGGAGCTCAAGGAGGGTCCCGCCAAGGAGTGGCAGCTGCAGTCCTATGAGAAGACGCAAGGGATATCCTATCTGCCGGCCCGCGATTGCCGTTTAGCGATAGCTACGGCGTTGCGCCCCGACGCGTTGCGTAGCGGCAGTTTCCACATGGCGCACCTCTCCGAGGCGGCGTTCTGGGCTGATGGCAAGGAGGAGGCAGCCTCCGCGATAGTGCGTACCGTGGGTGGCTGCGTGCCTCTGGAGCCGGAGACATTGGTGGTGGTAGAATCCACTGCCAATGGCACCGATAACTATATGTATCATGAATGGCAACGGGCGCAGCGTGGTGAGAGCGACAAGATACCGGTCTTCGTGCCCTGGTATGAGATAGAGATCTACCGCGAAGAGCTCAGCGACAAGGAGCGTGACGAGTTGCTGGGCACCCTCAACGACTATGAGCGGGGACTGTTTGACATAGGCGTCAGCGCGGAGAGCATCGCCTGGTACCGCAAGAAGAGCCGTGAGTATGCCACGCCGCAGGAGATGATGGCGGAGTTTCCCTCCACCCCCGAGGAGGCGTTTGCCACCACACAGAAGCCCACCTTCAGCGAGGCGGACGTGGAGTGCCTGGTGAGCGTAGAACCGACAGATAGGGCTACGCATCCGTTGCTGGTGGTGTGTGGCGCCACGGTGGCGCTGTTTGTCATCCGCGACGGGGTGATATGCTGCGAGAAGAGCGCTGAGGCGGCGGATATGTTGCAGCTGATGCGTCAGGTGCGGGAGTGGTCGGTGCGCTATCATGCCTTGGCGGTGGTAGGGGATATCCCCGACGAGGATGGGGTGTCGCATGGCCGTTGGTGCTTGCGATACCTGCAGAGCCGCAACCTGCCACTCAGCTACGACGATGACGACAACGCCATGCAGGATTTGACACCGCAGACCATCGCCGACCTGGTGGATCTCCACCGCGAACTGATGCACGACGGCAAAATAGC
>CAZLJS010000062.1:6348-8792 GCA_964559895.1 uncultured Sangeribacter sp. | reverse complement strand
GAAGGTATCGCAAAAGGCCGTGAAGAAGGTAGAACTGAAAGTTCAAAAGAGATAGCTAAAAAGATGAAGGACCTTGGCATACCTTCGCAACAAATAGCTATTGCGACCGGTCTTGATATCTCCATCATAGATTCACTATAATAGCTTATTTATAACAGACAATAATGTGTCAAATATGATCTCTTGTGATAATATCCAACACATCAAATCGTTTGAATATAGAGGTGCAATCTGAGCTGCACCTCTTCTTTTTAATCATACACAGCTGATGAAAATCATACACAATAAGATAATCCCATTTGGTAAACATTTTGACGCTATAAATATCTTTGGGATATTGTTTACCAAAAGAGGCTGTGACGCATATATGATTAATCATGAACAGATCCATACCGCACAGATGAGAGATCTGGCTTATTTGCCATTTTATCTACTCTATTTCTTGGAATGGATTATCCGATTAATGCAATATCTCAGTTGGATGAAAGCATATCGCAACATCTCTTTTGAAAGGGAGGCATACGCCAATGATCATAATTTAACCTATCTACAAACACGCAAGCCGTGGTCGTTCACCCGCTATTATAAAAGATAGAAAATGGAATAAATAAATTTTTGTACCTTTGTAGTCAGATAGAGTTTGCATTCACAGATGAAGTATATAGCAATTATGGCATTAGCAGCCGGAGTGCTGCTGCAAGGATGTAGAGATGATGATGTGATATTCATCCCTGAGACAGTGGAAGTCACTTCCCCTGAGTTTACATCCATTGATGGGTTTTACCTGCTTAATGAGGGCAATATGGGCTCTAATAAGGCAACGTTGGACTATTATGACTATACATCCGGCTCTTATACTCGCAATATCTACGCCAATGCTAATCCATCGGTGCCTATGGAGATGGGTGATGTAGGCAACGACCTAGCCATCTATGGCAACCGCCTTTATGCCGTGCTCAATTGCTCCAATAAGGTGGAGGTAATGAACGCCGCTACTGCCGAACGTATCGGGCAAGTGGAGATACCCAATTGCCGTTTCATTAAATTCTACAAAGGATATGCCTACGTCACCTCCTATGCCGGTCCGGTGGAGATTAATCCGGAATATACGCAGAAAGGATATGTGGCTAAGGTAGATACCGCCACGTTGCAAATAGTGGATAAATGCATTGTCGGTTTTCAGCCCGATGAACTTGACATAGCCGATGGCAAGATATACGTGGCTAACTCCGGCGGATATATGGCGCCTAACTACGAGAGCACCGTATCTGTGATAGATATCGACACCTTCACCGAAACAAACCGTATAGAGGTGGCGGTCAATCTGGAACGTATCCGTGCGGACCGTCATGGCAAGTTATGGATCACTTCCCGTGGCGATTACTACGAAGTCCCTTCACGGCTATATTGCTACGATATACGCAAGAATCGTATGGAGAAGATGCTAGAAGTGCCGGTGAGCAATATGACACTAGTCGGAGACTCTCTGTATGTCATCTCCAATGAGTGGAGCTACGTATCCATGTCGTCGGAGTCCAGCTATGCCATCATCAATACCCTCACTCAAGAGAAAGTGTGCGACAACTTCATCACCGATGGCACTGACGCTAAAATCAAAGTGCCGTATGGCATTGCCGTCAATCCCATCACAGGCGACATCTATATCACCGATGCGCGCAACTATGTCAACCCCGGCTACCTCTATTGTTACAGCAAGGATGGCGTGCAGAAATGGAGCGTCAGAACCGGCGACATACCTGCCCATATCGCTTTTAAAGGGAAGGAATAGCCCGACCACGAGCCACTCTCCTTTCCAGATAAGCAATTGACAGTAGTATCACTAGTGCCAATAGAGTTATGATGCAACCCAATCTAAGTCCGGGCGTAGTATAATCGAAATCTATTTGATGACATCCTTTGGGTACGATAATCGCGGATAACCCTAAATTAACGTTATATATCGGCGTTGCCTTCCCATCAATCGTGGCTTTAAATCCAGGATCTGCCACAACGCTCACGAATACCACCCTATCTTGGTCGAAGTCGGTTTGCATCTTCAGTCCACGTGTATCCCCTGTGAATTTTGAAGCACAATATCTGCGTCTTGCTTGTGCCAACGAGTCAAGAGAAGCGGCGGGGGTCACTGTTGCGTGACGTAGCAACTTCGACAATGCCGCGACATCCTTGGAGTCGATAATCAGGTTTTCCAACAATGGCGTTATGGAATCTTTAGGACTTGTCGATAAATAGTCCTCAAACTCCTTGCGAGTGATATAGCTATCATAGCTAAAGCCCATCGGAATATAATACTTAAATTCATATCGTGTATATAGCAATGTGGAATCCTTTTGTACTAATACAGAATCCGGCAATGTTTCCCCACCAACTTTCGGGTCAACGCTATAGTCGATATATTCTTTTACCGACATTAGCGCATCAATAGG
>CAZLJS010000062.1:0-6248 GCA_964559895.1 uncultured Sangeribacter sp. | reverse complement strand
CCTCTAAAATTAAAATAGATAAATCCCATAAGATTTATTGCGGCACCACAAGACACAAATAATATCAATCTTGACACATTTCTATGTTTCACAAAAATCCATAGGAACACCATATTGACAAGACACAAAAATATCTCAACTATTTCAAGGCCAATCAATGTCAGTGTGAACTCACCCTGTGTTATATACGATACTAATGCATTGTACAACTTCATGAATATAATCAGCGCAATAGTAAAAATGGCATATGCCCAAAATTGCTTGACTGTGATTTTATATCTCTCTATTATGATTAAGAATGCATAAATCATAAATAGAGTTAGGCCATAATACCAACGAGTGTAGTGCGCTTGTGATACTGCGCTGAAAATTCTATTTAGCGGTGTGAAACTAGCAATAACTAGGATTATAGTTAGCCATGCCAACCATTTTATATCCTTTAATTTAGGCAACTCTTTCCATTTCGCTATGCACCACATCAATGCTATCGCACCAATGACCGGAAGGTAAAAGTCATTGCTTTGCCAATGAAAGGAGCAGAAACTATCAGGTTCATGTTCCGACATCTTTGGCATCACAAATATTCTAATCGTCTCTAATGAACGAGCTACCACCGCCCCAATAGTAGAAAAAGATAAATCTAGCGAATCTCGTCCTGATCCTACTACGTGAAAGATGGTAGGTAGCAATATCAATGCCGATAAAATGCATCCTAACGACACTCCTGCTACTGTCTTTAATATCACTGAAGATCGTTTACCAGATGATTTAAGTTGCGAATAAACCGATGTATAGCGAGCTATAAAATAGCATATTCCCAGCAGAAATGACGGTAATGCAAAATAGTAGTTTATCCACACAACCAAGAATGAAATTATAGATAAAAATGTTATCGCATATTTGTCATTTCTGAAAACCTTTTCAATAGCAAGTAGTAATAATGGAAAAACGATAAGTGCTATTGTAAAATGATAATACTGATTCACTATAAAAAACGAGGATCCAACGTAGCATAACCCACCTAAGATACTTTTCTCCTTATCAAATCCCACATACTTAAAAAAGGCATAAGCCGCAGCTCCGGCAGCCATAAACTTCAGATAGAGTGCTATGACGATACCCACAAGGATATATGCTCGCGGGAATAGACAGACGAAATATACGAATGGCGACGTGACGGTGTAGAAGCTATAAGCACCTATGAAGTTATCGCCAAAGAATGTATTCCAGCTCCACCATGGCGTACCTGAAGCCAACATACGTTTTGTCTCCAGTATGAATGGTATCTGCTGTGTCAAGAAATCAAAATATGATCCATGATCAAAATACAATAGCGGAAGTAACCCTATGCTTACAATTCCTATAATTAGAGCCAACAATTTACGCATGATGCAAAATAATGATTTTATTTCTACAAAGTTAACCATTTTATAAATACTCATCCAAATCAACATTACTTTTTTGCGTCTTATGGTATGCTACAATATGGCATACCGTATCTATAACTTTGCCGCCAATAATAGCGACAAGATTATGGCTTACGACAATCAAGGTGTGATAGATGTGCCTCGCCGCATGGTGGGCCTTGCGGACTGCGACAACTTCTTCGTATCGTGTGAACGCACGGTGCGCCCCGAACTTAATGGCCGTGCCGTAGTGGTGCTTAGCAACAATGACGGCTGTGTAGTGGCGCGTAGCAACGAGGCGAAAGCTATGGGCATCAAGATGGGTGAACCCGCTTTCCGTGTCAAAGAGCTTATCTCCTCAGGCAAGCTGGTGGCGCTTAGTGGCAACCATGCCCTTTACAGAGATATAAGTCGCCGTGTCCATGCTATCTTTCGTCGCTACGTCCCTGGGGCAATAGACTATTCCGTGGATGAATCATTTCTAGACGTGGCAGGGATACCGCTCAGCAACCTTCCGGAAATAGGCGCCGAGATACGCCGTGTTTGTCGCCGTGAGGCAGGCATCAGCGTCACTATCGGCTTTGCCCCATCCAAAGTGTTGGCGAAGGTCATCACCGAAGCCAACAAGCATAGCGAAAGCCATATCGGACTGCTTGTGGATAAGGCAGAGATACGGGCCTTGCTGCAAGATATGCCAATCAACGAGGTGTGGGGGATAGGACGCCGACTAGCACTTAAGCTCTGCGACAACGGCATCTATACTGCTGCCCAGTTTGCCGATATGCATCCCGCATTTATTCGCAAGCTTCTTGGCGTCACCGGTGAACGGATATGGCGTGAGCTTCATGGTGAACATTGCATAGAGGTGGGACGCGCACAATCGCTTCAAAAGTCTATCAGCGAGACGCGCACATTCAGCATGGATATCTCCGACTATACTACGCTCAAATCCAAGATATGTACCTATGCTTTTGACTGTGGTCGTATCTTGCGTGGCATGAACGGCGCTTGTCGCGAAGTGTCGGTACTGCTCCGCACCAATCGTTATCACCCGGAGCGCGGTGTCTATGCTCCCTCAGTAACAGTGCGGTTGCCACGTCCCACATCAGACAGCATGGAGCTGATGCAAGCCGCTACGGCAGGGTTACGGCAGATCTATTCCTCGGCATACTCCTATAAGCGTGGCGGCGTGGTGATAGGTGGCATCGAGCCTAAGGGTGTGGTGCAGCCATCACTGTTTGACGACATCTCTGAGGATAAGACCGATAAGCTGATGCGTGTGGTGGATAAGATTAACCGCAACGTAGGCGTCATACGTCCTGTAGAGCTTATGATAAAGGGCGACAAGCACAACCCTTCGGTCATCAGCTTCGGCACCCCACGACAATAGTATATATAAGAAAAAGAAACCGCATCGACATATTTGTCAGTGCGGCTTCAAGTATTTTAGAGTTGATTTAGTGTAATCTAAATGCTACTTAGTATTGTGTCGAGTAAGTGAACGTCAACTTGGCATTCTTCAAATCGGGAGCGCAAAGCGACGGGCGCGACAAGAAGGGCTCGCAGTCGGTGACGTAGGTGGTGGAGCTTACAGTCTCGGTGGTGATGCTCACCGGCACGAGGATAAAGTCCATATCATCATCCGACACCTTCTCACCGGAGTTCATCAAATCTACGATATATTGTCGCATAGAAGTGAAGCTATACTTACCGGTTGTGGAGTCGTATGTCGCCCAGAATGATTTCTTAGTGTTGTCGGGCGTCTCATTGTTGTCGAAGAATGAGTTGTAGTCACACTTTCTCACCATCAACATATAAGGTGCCGGCATGAGGTTGTAATCATTCTTTATCGTTGACACGGGGATAGTCAAGGTGAGGTTGTTGACCACGGCGAGGTTGAAGATTGTAGATGAATAACGGTCTATAATCTCTTGTGCCGGGATACGAATCTCAGTGAGGTATCCGCAAGGTGTGACGATGAGTGGCTCACCGGATGCCGCGCGGTTGAGGATAGCCTGGTCGGGAGTGTAGGCGAAGCTGTTGCTGCTCACCACCTCTGGCGCTGTGGCGAAGAGTGTCACGGAGTCGGTGGCGGCTACCCATACTTTGGAGCTGTTGCCATCGTCGTCGGTGACGGTTTTAGTCTTGCCATAGTGGTAATATGTGGTCATCTCTCCGATAGTGACGTTGACTACGCATCCTGAGCCGAAGGTATTCTCCACATACAAACCGGGGAAATACTCCTTAAATGAAGAGGGCCACTGGAATACTGATGGGTCAGTGCGGTATTGGGTAAAGAATTTCTTAGCCAAATCCAGAGGCATATCCACTGTGATGTGTCCCCAGAGGTCCTCATAGTATAGGGTATCTCGCATACCCAATGCCGAGGCGGTATAGTTTTTGACACCGAGGGGCTTCTGCGGGTTGTAGTAGCCTGTCGGGTCGAAGTTGCTCATAATACCTGAAGGCAGTTGCTTCTCCAAGGCATATACTTTCAGCTGGCAGGGCGCCAAGGAGTCACCAGTGAGGGCGCCGCGGCGGAAGTGAAGCTTGAGCTTCATGCCGGTGACGCTATCCACGGGGATGGTGTCGCTGATATTCATGCTGGAGGCAGAGAGCAACTCGGTGACGAAGGAGCTGTTGAACTTGCCATATCCCGGGATAGATACTTTTCCCAGGAGCATGGTAGCTGAACGAGCGTCCATTTCGGTCTCGGTGATCAGGTTGCCTTCTATGGTAAAGTTTGAGTCAACGAAGATGGTAGTTTGCTCGGACGTCAACGACGAACCGATGAGGCTATCATCTTGGCAGGAGCCCATCAGCGCCGCGGTGGTCACAGCGGCGGGGAGGAGCAGTGTCGGAAGGAGTCTATTTTTTCTTCCCATTCTCGTTTAAGAAATTATAAAAATCTACATATCCGCTCAAGTCCTCTTTGGCTTGCTCCTTGGTGAGGATATGCAATTTGAGTTTTTGAGCGTATTCCAAGAGCTCGGGGTCCGGTTGGTCGGTGGCGAACACTACGGCATGGCTGAATTTCATAGCCATTTTATGTAGTGTCTTCACGTCGTAAGGGGGCTCGCCAAATTCTTTGAAATGTCTGTTGGGGATGCCGTCAGCGACCATTTTCTTAATGAATTTAGGGTCGATGGTGGCGGGCTCGTTGCCGGGCATCACAGAGTATATGATTTTAGCGCCGCGGAAGGCGGGGTCGGTGCCATAAGCGGTGCGTAGATAGAGCGGAGTCAAAGCTGAGAACCATCCCATGCAATGAATCACGGTGGCTTCCCAGCGCAATTTTTTCACCGTTTCCATGGTGCCGCGGGTGTAGAAGATGATGCGCTCGTCGTTGTCTTCACGATTTGAGCCGGCCTCATCCACATCATCGGCGCTTTTGGTGAAATAGTCTTCATTGTCAATAAAATAAACTTGGATACGAGAGGGTTGCATTGACGCTACTTTAATGATAAGCGGATGGTCGGCATCATCAATGGGAATGTTGATGCCACTCAGCCTTATCACCTCATGTAATTGGTTTCTACGCTCGTTGATACTGCCGAAACGGGGCATGAAAGTTCTCACTTCATAGCCATCTTCTTGGCTTAAGCGAGGGAGCTCGCGTCCCAGCTTAGAGCCTTCACTGTCCGGGAGGTACGGCTTGATCTCCTGGTTTACAAAGAGTATGCGTTTATTTGCCATTTACTTTTTATGCATTCGCCACAAGGTTAGTCTCTTATGGGTTTCAATGTGCAAAGTTACAAAATTTTCTCCATATAGAGCCTCACTCCTCTATATATACTGCCTAATTTAAGGTAATTTAATAAAGAATCTACCTTTTATTTCTTATTTGCGCTTGAAGTTGAATATTATTTGCTAATTTTGCACTCTAAAATATATTTAGGCACACAAGATAATGAAAGTCCTACGCACTAAACAGGCCTTGGAAGAATACGTTAGCGGTGAGCGTCAGCAGAACCATACCGTAGGGTTGGTACCTACTATGGGGGCGCTTCATGCCGGACACCTTTCATTGGTCTCTAAAGCAGTAAAAGATTGCGACGCAGTGGTTGCCAGCGTGTTTGTCAACCCTACACAGTTCAATAATCCGGCAGATTTGGCCTCTTATCCCCGCTCCGAAGAGCAGGATTTCCGTCTGTTGGAACAGGGTGGTGTGGCTGCAGTGTTTGCACCGTCTGTAGAAGAGATTTACCCTGCCGACGCTCCGGCAGACAACCATATTTTCGACCTTGGCGCCGTTGCCGAAGTGATGGAAGGCAAGTTCCGTCCCGGGCACTTCCAGGGTGTGGCACAGATAGTGAGTCTGCTATTCCGCTTGGTGAAACCCGACAAAGCCTTCTTCGGCGAAAAGGATTTCCAGCAGATAGCCGTGATACGCCGCATGGCAATCACCGAAGGCCTTCCGGTGGAGATCGTGCCCTGTCCCATCAAACGTGAAGAGGATGGATTGGCGCTCTCCAGCCGCAACCAACTCCTCACCGCAGAGGACCGCGCCACAGCTCCCGGCATCTACCAAGCGCTCAAAGCCAGCGTCGATTATGCCAAAGAGCACAGCATCCAAGCCACTCACGACAGCGTGGTGGAGGCTATCAACGCCCTCCCGCACTGCGAAGTGGAATACTACGAGATAGTAGATGGCATCACCCTCCAGCCCGTCGCCGAATGGAGCGACAGCGAGGATATAGTAGGTTGTATCACTGTTTATTGCGGCAAGGTAAGACTGATAGACAATATCCGTTACAAATAATTAATACAGACAAAGAAAATATCATAAGCCATGCTTATTGAGCTAATGAAATCCAAGATTCACCGTGTGAAAGTCACCGA
>CAZLJS010000061.1:0-8952 GCA_964559895.1 uncultured Sangeribacter sp. | reverse complement strand
CTCTTCTAATATTCACAATTCAACGGATTGGAGATTATTCTTGACAAAAAGGTAAGCAAATAAAAGTTTTTATTTGCATAAATGGAATATGTTTCTTAACTTTGGCACAAAGTTTTTTGGATCATATTTAATTAGAGACAGATCGACCTAAATGAGGAAAAAACTTCATTAGATTGATGACGAAGAGAAGATTATAACACTAATACCCATTGAATCTCCCTACTTGGATTATATCCGGGTGCCTCTTTTTGGTATGCAAAAGACTCCAATCGCGATGAAGAAGATTATAAACACGAATAACCTATTTATTATGAGAATTTCAACCAAATGCTTAACACTAGGGCTGTTGATGGCAGCAGCCGGTGCACCGGCGCTACATGCCGAGGCTCCTGAAGCAATACCGTTGACCGGATTCATGGCAGTAAGCGACGCGTGGAACGATGACGCTGACCTCGTGGCTTACTACGGTTTCTATCGGTTCAACTCCGATGGCTCCGGTGGCGGTATTCAATCCGTTTCTCCCACAGGTTATGATAACACGTGGGCCAACTGTGGTGCCGTCTATTCAGAGGGCAAATACTATTGCTACAATGTCAATGGATCATGGATGAGCTATACGCTCTCTTATTATGTGATCAACGCTTCTACTTGGAAGATTGAGAAGAGCGCGGGATTTAGCTACAAGTACAGCGACCGCAACAGCGAGGAATCATTAAAGGCGTCTCGCGTGCCCAGCTGCTTGGTCTATGACCCTGTGAAAGATGAAATCTATGCTTTTACTCACAAACTAGGCAACTCCGACAGCGGTGAGATATGCAAAGTCAATCGCGAAACCGGCGAATTGGAATCTCTCGCCAGCACATCCTTTATTAAATCAGCTGTCTGCAACGCCAACGGCGAAATATATGGTGTGGATAAGTCCAGCAACCTTCGCAAATATGCCGAAGACTGGAGCAATACCATCGTTGGCCAGACAGGATATTATCCCAACGGGGACTCAGAGCTTAACTGCGGTGCCGCTATCGACTTCCGCACCGGCCTGATGTATTGGTCATTCTATGGCTCCGCTGTGGCTAACCCGTCAGACGACGAGAGAAACGTCAACGGCGTAGTTGTCGTTAACCTCAACGACGCCTCTTCAGAGCTCATCTGGAATTATCCTTACAACGAGCGTTTCTCTTCACTGACAGTGCAGAACTCACACCCCTTGGCACCGGACAATGTCTATGACCTCACCTTCACCCCCGAGGTTATCGGCAGCTCCACTGGTGTCTTGTCATTCACCGTGCCCGCTGTGACATATTCACAACAAGCTATCACCTCAGACTACGAGCTGGAGTGGTTCCTCGACAACGAGACACAAGGCACATACACCGTCACCCCGGGTGCCACATATACACAAAAGGTGGATAACATCGCCGACGGCAACCACACAGCAGCCATCCTGCTACGCGCCAACGGCCATGTCAGCAACACCGCTTACGCCACCTCTTACTTCGGCGTTGATACCCCGCAAGCAGTCAAGAACCTCACCTTGACTTACGATGCTGAAACCAGCGAAGCTAAACTCACCTGGGATATCTCCAACGTAGGCGCTAACGGCGGTACGGTAGATGTGGACAACATCCGCTACAAGATCACCCGTTACCCCGGTGGCGAATTGGTGGCACGCTCTGCCAAAGGCACCTCCTACACCGAGACCATGACAGAGCCCTTCAACCTATACTATTATAAGGTGGTACCTTACAACGCAGGCAATACCAATCAACAAGGCTCTTCCTCTACCTCCAATAAGATTAAGATGGGTAGCCCGCGCACACTCCCCTACTCCGAGTCCTTCGACACCGAGTCTTCACTTAACGCATACACCATCATCGACGCTAACGGTGACGGTGGAGACGAATGGGAAGACCATAACTGGAAATATGACAGCCAATATTACTGCGCATTCTATTATGGCGGTCAAGGTTATCCGGCAGACGACTGGTTGATTACCCCTGCGTTGGACCTCGACCCAAGCAAAATCTATAAGCTCACATTCAAATACTACGCATACTATGGCTACGGCTCACGCTTCAGAGTAGTGGCAGGCACAGATGCCACCGTGGAAGGCATGGACGATGAGCTCCTCGACAAAACCACTGTATCCAGCTTCAGCGACTATCCCGGCATCACCGAGACTATCTACTTCGCTCCCAAGCCCGGTACTAAGTATATCGGTTTCCACCATCTCTCCACCACCATGGAGCACCTCAGCATCGACGACATCAAGATAGTGTCTTATATGGACGCCACCGTCCCCGCCGTCGTTGAGAACCTTGCAGCTACAGCCAACGCTGACGGCACCGTCAACGTATCCTTCAAGCTCCCGACAGTCAATGCCGCCGACGCTGCCCTCGAAGGCCCCGTAGGTGCTAAAATCTTCAAAGCAGGCAGCACCATCCCCGTGGCGACTATCACCGACAAGAACCCCGGCGACCAGATAGTATGGACCGATGAAAGCGCTATCCAAGGCAAAAACTCATACTCCGTTTATGCCACCAACGCCTATGGCAACGGCCTCTCCTCTGATGTCTCTATCGACCTCTCAACAGGTATCCCCGTGGCTGTGGCTCAGGTAAACGCTACCGTAGTGAACCCTAACCAAGTAGTACTCGAGTGGACACCATCCACCGCTACCGAGGACTCTGAAGGCCGTTCCATCAACACTGAGACTATCCGCTACAACGTATATCGCCAGCTCACCACCGACGATACCATATATTACAACGTTATCGCCCGTGACCTCAAGGATTGCCGCTACGTGGACAACAATCCCAACGAATATTACGACGGTGGCCAGCACATGGACTTCTACTATGTGACACCTATCAACGAGACAGGTGAAGGCTCATTCGTAGCGTCCAACGGTGTATTCCTTGGCGAAATCTATGATTTACCCTTCGCTGAGAGCTGGACAGGTCAAGCCACCACTACCTCTCCTTGGGCTAAGACAGCTAAGAACAATGCCACTTGGTACGTGAGAGGCCAGGGCTACGATCCATTGGTACAAAGCCATGACGGCACAGGTGTCTGCGACTGCGAAGTGGATTACGAGCAGACTTACGGCTCTTGCGGCCTTGTCACTCCTCGCATGGACCTCACCACCCTCAAGAATCCTAAACTCACATTCTGGATGTACCGCGCGGCAAGCTATCCCGAAGATGTGAAACTCGCAGTTTACATCGACCAAGACGACGCTATGCAGTATGTGCCCAACACCACATACAGCGCCAATAGCGACACAGACGGCTGGGTAGAGATAGAGGTGCCCCTCGACGCTTACTCCAACCTTAACTGCGCATCCATCGTTATCATGGGATACGTACAAGCAGACAACACTCTCCACATCGACGACTTCAAAGTCACCGGCGACAACTACGAGAAAGAGCTCTCCATCTACGACATGAAGGGCGTCTCTGAGGGCCGCTCCAACGAGGAGACTAAATTCTACGTCACCGTTAAGAACGTTGGCACACAAGACTCTGCCGACTTCAACGTGGATTACCTCGTAGATGGCCACGTGATCGACATGGCTGAGGTATCAGGCATCGCTGTCGGCGCGGAGAAACAACTGGTATTCTCCTATACTCCCGACGATGACGAGGTAGGCATCCATACCGTTACCGCCACTATCGAGTCCAACAACTCCGACACCAACAGCGGCAACAACAGCATCAGCTGCATATATGAGGTTAAGAAACAGAACCTCGCTTGGATCTCCACCATCAAAGGTGTTCAGAACGATGACGCGGTAGTCCTGACATGGAATATGCCCGACACCGCCGAGAGCACTGAGCGCGTATTTGACGACGTGGAAGGCTACGACAAGTTCGCCATCGACAACGTCGGCTCATGGACCATGTACGACGGTGACGAAGGATACAACTACTACTTCCAGGGTGACAGCGGCGTCCTCACTTGGGACAACTACAACGTGCCTCAGGCATTCATCGTCTTTGACCCGACAGTGCTTAACGTCTCCACATTGCCCTTCACACCCTACTCCGGCAATCAAGCCTTCGTAAGCTGGGCTTGCGCCACCAGCCAAAACGACGACTGGCTGATCTCTCCAGAGCTCTCCGGCGACGCCCAATTGGTTTCATTCCTAGCTTGCTCCGCCGTGTCAGGCTCTGAGCCTTTCTACTTCTGGGCTTCCAGCACCGGCACTGAGCCAACAGACTTCGTAAGAATCAGCGGCGCTGACGCCATCAATACCTCCACCACTTGGAGATATTACCACTACGCACTACCCGAAGGCACTAAGTATTTCGCTATCAATTATATCGGCAAGGCAGGCAACGGTCTCGTCATCGACGACCTCATCTATGAAGCTTATCCGTTGGCTACCGCACCTGATGGTTACAACGTTTACCGCAACGGCGTGAAACTCAACAAAGAGCTTGTGAAAGAGCGCACCTTCAGCGACTCCAACATCGAGTCTTACACCGACTATCGTTACACCGTCGCTCCGGTATATAACGGCTGCGAATCACGCAAATCCGAGGAGTGTCTCGTAAGCACCTCCGGAGCCAAAGAGGTGACCGTCACCGATGCTGTGATCTATGCTAAATCCGGCAGAATATACATTGCCAACGCAGCAGGCAAAGCTGCCGCCGTTTATGCCGCCAATGGCCTTTGCGTAGCCAACTACAACAGCGTGGACAATGCCGAAGTAGCTGTCGCTCCGGGCGTGTATATCGTCAAGGTAGCAGACAAAGT
The DNA here is from genome assembly GCA_964559895.1 of uncultured Sangeribacter sp. Classification (GTDB taxonomy): domain Bacteria; phylum Bacteroidota; class Bacteroidia; order Bacteroidales; family Muribaculaceae; genus Lepagella. Next base: position 4,191 of record CAZLJS010000061.1, on the reverse strand, counting down.
AGTGAAATTAACCGTAAAATAAGTCATAATATAAGATGAAACTATCGAAGAAAATCTTCGCAATCGCGCTCCCGGCACTCGTCGGGACCGCCTTTGCGGCTCAATACAATTTCGAGCGTAAAGCCCCCGAGAAAGCATCTTTGCAGCAGACCCACCAGTCAACACTGCGTCATCAGCAAGCTGTCGAGGAGGCTCCCCTACGCTTCGACGACGAGGCGGAGAGCGTACAGCTCCTTTCCGCTTTCCCAAAGAATGAGACTCAATTCAACTTGATGACCATCCTTGACGTGGATGGCGATGCTCATGGCGACTATAACCATTGGGTACATGCCACTACAAGTAATGCCAACAGCGAATATATCTCAACATTGATGATATGTCCGAATTCCGACTATGGCACAAAGTCCAATCTCGACGACTGGGCATTCATCCCCGTTGATGTCACTGCCGATGCCGCTGATATGGTACTTAGCGTAGATACCAAAACGCAAGCCGCGTACTCAACCAGCAACTATCCCTTTGAGGTGATGTTTGGCTCTGAAGCCACTCCCGATGCTATGACAACAAGCGTCATAAGTGTGGATAACTATAAGGGTAAAGCGTGGGTCACCAATAAAGGTGAATTCTCCGTCACTGGCAAGGGCAGATACTACGTAGGTATCCACGCCACCTTTGGTAAAGACCAAAGCAAGCTATGGCTTGGCAATATCAACCTCACTATGACGCCTAAAGAGATTAGCAGCAGCGTAGGCCCCGATGGCGAAATCCTGAACATTCACCCTACCGTGGATGAATTCAACGACTGCACCGTCATCGACGCCAACGGCGACGGCGTGTCTATCTTCTACAACGTCTGCTACGACTCTCAAGGCAGAGAGCTCGACTGGCCTATCTGTTACACCAACGATAAGACTTCAAACAACGCTGATGACTGGCTCATCACTCCTGTTATCACCCTACCAAGCGTAGATAAGGTATATAGCATATCTGTGGAGGCATATTGCACCGCGTGGTACAAGACAGAGGCGTTTGAGGTAGCCATTGGCAAGACTCCCGACGTGGCAGGAATGACCAAGATAATCCTTGACGAGCCGGCTATCAAGAATACTAGTTACCAAGCCTTCACCTCACGTTTCGGCGTCACCGAGGCAGGACAATACTATGTAGGTATCCATGTGAAATCCTCTAAGAGCGACGGTTGGAAAATCGCGCTGCGCAACCTCAAGGTTTATCAGCTAGACGAATCCTCCTACGTGCCCGAATCCGCTATCGACGTCACTGTCACTCCTAACCCCAAGGGCGAGCTTAAAGCTACTGTGGCGTTCACCATGCCTGGCAAATATGTCAACGGCTCCGACATACCTGCCGACGAGGAGGTATCTGCTGTGGTCACCGGCACTGACGATGAGGTAGTGCTCACCGGCAAACCCGGCGAAGCTGTTTCTACCGATATCGCCACAGCCAAAGGCGTTAGCACAGTCACCGTGCTTACCAAGAACGCTAACGGCGACGGTGTCATCACCAGCAAGAGCGTCCGTTGCGGTCTCGACGAGCCCACAGCGCCTATCGTAAGCTCCACCATCAGCGAAGACAATATGTCGCTATACATCACCTGGGATCCCGTCTCAACAGGTGCCAACGGTGGTATAGTAGATCCTGACGGCGTCACTTATTCTGTATATCAATACGTCACCACCGACTCCGGTTCCGGTTGGTCTCTCCTTAAGAGCGGCATCAAAGGCACATCATATACCTTCACAGCCACCGACACCGATTTGACGCTATATGAGTTTATCGTATCAGCATTCAACTCCGAGGGAGACAGCGACGGCGACTATTGCTGCTACGCTTCAGGCGTGCTCGGCACTCCCGACACATTGCCTATTGAAGAGACATTCCCCGATGGTAGTTTCGCTTACCCGGGCATTTGCATCGACTACCCCACCGAAGACTATTATGCTTCATGGGCGCTCGATGATCCCTCATTGCTCGCTGACGATTGCGCCAACGACTCCGGCTATGCCCTAATGTGCTTGAACCAATATGATGGCGACGCTAAAGCGCGCCTCTCCCTGACCAAGTTCAGCACCGTAGGTCACGAACGCGTACGCCTCGTCATCTCCGCATTTGTATATGAAGGTATGCCCACAGTCTATGTCACCGCAGAGGATAACCTCGGCGTCTCAACAGAGCTTGGCACCATAAGCGGTAGCAACGGCTATGGATGGAAGAAAATCAGCTTTGACCTCCCCGAGGAGCTGGGCAACCGTCCCAACCTGAAGATAGTGCTTGAGACGACTATCAGCGATGAGGTATCCTTCTTCGCTATGGATGGCTACCGTCTCTATGAGCGCACTGCCAACGATTTGTCGATATCCTCACTAAGCTTCCCGTCATACATCAAGCTTGGCGACGAGGGCACAGTCACTGTCAAGGTAGAAAGCCTCGGCTACAACGAAGCTACTCTCCCCGATATGTCAGCTAAAATTTACAACGGCACTCGCTTGATTGATGAGGTTCAACTCGTGGCTACCGACGACTCTCAAAAGACCACTCTCAATGAGGGTGACCAGGTGACGCTCACCGGCTCCTTCACATTTGACAATGCCGACCTCCTGGGTAAATACCTCTCTCTATCCGTAAATATCCCCACAGAGGATGACAATAAGAGCAACAATACCGCTAAACAAGCTTTCAAGATTGGCATGTCGGGCACTCCCGTAGTTGAGGACCTCTCTGCCACAGAGAACGCTTCCGGCGACGCTATCGACCTTAAATGGACGGCTCCCTTTATTAACGGATATATCGACCAGATGGAGTCTTATCCCTCATTTGAGAAGAGCGGCACTATCGGTCCTTGGAAGAACATGGACTTCGACGGCCAAGCCACATATACTTTCGACGCTATTGATATCCCCAATGCCACTTCTGCTAAAGCATTCATGGTAATCAACGACTTCGAGATGGGGTATGACGGTGCGTTAGACATGCCTTCAGGCAACCAATGCTTGGCAGTGTTCAGCGCACAAGAGGCTGAAAGCGACGACTGGTTGGTTTCTCCCGAAATCGCAGGTGGTAGCAGCGTATCCTTCTATGCTTGCCCGCTCTCGAGCCAATACAACGAGACATTTGAAATCATGTACTCCACTACCGACGATGATGCCGACTCATTCAAAGTGCTTCAAACAGAGAAAACAGGCGATGTCGAATGGGTGCTTTATACCGCACAACTCCCCGACGATGCTAAATACTTCGCTATCCACTATACCAGCAATGATCAGTTTGGTCTCTTGATTGACGACATTGCTTATGAGCCGGTTAACCCCGACGTGGTAGTAGATGGCTACGACGTATATCGCGACTCCGCCAAGGTATCTCACATCGGCGCCAACGAGGCTTACTCCGACAGTGCCGTTGAGGTAGGTACAACATACAAATACAATGTAGCAGCTACCGGAACCGTTTCCGGCATACAGCTCACATTCCCGATGTCCAACACCGCATCATGCAGCTTATCAGGCGTGAATGGCTCCGCAGCACTCAAGTCTGTATATGCTACCAAGGGTGCCATCAACGTGTTGGGATACGCAGGTAGCTCCGTTCGCATTTACAACGCCGCAGGTGTGGCTGTTGTGAACCAGACAGCTGCCAACGATGCGATGAAGTATGAACTTGAATCCGGCAACTATATCGTAGTAGTTGGAAACCGTACTTCAAAGCTCCTTGTTAAGTAGATCGTTTATAATTGAAAAAAATAAATTTCTTGAGGACCATTTTCCGTGAGGAACGTGGTCCTTTTTCTATCCAAATGTGACACAAATATTGCAAAATCAAAATAAGTTGATTAATTTTGAACAATCAGAATAAACGGAATGAAGAAGAAATCGACCATCATAGCCCTCACAATGGGCGCACTAGGCATCATGAGCCTTGGCTCTTGCGACTTTATCAACGCTGTCTCAGCTGCCGACAATAATAAGCGTGACGTGGCTACCGCCAACCATTACCCCAACCTGCGTATGGTGAGAATCGACGCCACCATCCCTTCGCAATACAAGGAATATTCAGGCTTCGCACTCTCCTTTAATGCTAAAAATCATACCCCTAACTGGGTGGCGTGGGAGCTGCTTGGAACTGAGACGGATGGCGACGTGCCACGCGCCAAAAGTTTCTGGCAAGACAACGACATTG
>CAZLJS010000060.1:0-9048 GCA_964559895.1 uncultured Sangeribacter sp. | reverse complement strand
CGCTTTACAGCGACCTATAATACCAACAGCCGCTTTACAGCGACCTATAATACCAACAGCCGCTTTACAGCGACCACAACCCGTATAATGGTAATAGTCGCTTTACAGCGACCTATAATACCAATAGCCGCTTTACAGCACTAAAATCAGTGCGTTACTGGATAAAATTAGGAGGACGTCCCGATGTGGGACGCCCTCCTTGCATTATAGCGTTGCTAATTATTTAGCTCGTTTGGAATCCCAGATGACGTAGCAGATGAGGAGCGCGTAGGCTACGCAGCCGAGGAGCTGTGTTGTACCTGCTGACAACGGGTTCTGATACTCAAAGCCGGCAAACTTGGTGATGGCGGCAAAGACGCCAAACAGGGCACCACCGGCGATAAGACCTGATGAGATAAGCGTACCACGCTCTTGACGAGCGTTGTTGACTGCTTTGTCTTTGGAGCTGTGGCTAACGAAGTATGCCACGGCACCACCAACGAGCATGGGCACGTTGAGCTGCAAGGGGATGAACATACCCAAGCAGAATGCCAAGGCGGGAACGCCCAGCCAGTTGAGCAGCAATGCCAAGATGGCACCTACCATATAAAGTATCCAGGGGGTGTCGCCACCCATCATAAGGGGCTCGATGACCTTCGCCATCGCGTTGGCTTGCGGTGCTACCAATGCGTCGGGACCGGTGAAACCATATACCTTGTTGAGCACGAGGATCACACCACCTACTGTGGCTGCGGATACCAAGGTGCCGAGGAATTTCCATGTCTCTTGTTTCTTAGGCGTGGTGCCCAGCCAGTAACCGATCTTTAGGTCGGTGACAAAGCCACCCGCCATGGAGAGCGCTGTACAAACCACACCGCCGATAACCATTGAAGCGACGATGCCGGAGGTGCCGTTAAGACCAATAGCCACGAAGATGGCAGACGCGATGATGAGCGTCATCAGGGTCATACCCGACACAGGGTTGGAACCTACTATGGCGATAGCGTTGGCTGCAACGGTGGTGAACAGGAACGCGATAACTACTACCACAATCCAAGCCACGATAGCCTGTCCCCAGGAGTGGATTACGCCAAACTGGAAGAAGATGAACGTTGCCACCAAAGCGAGGAAGATAAACATCACAATCTTCTTCATGGAGATGTCGGTCTGCCAACGTATCTCCTTCTCGGTGCTCTTCTTGCCCTTCATCTCACGGCCTGCCAAGCCCACAGCTTGCACGATGATAGGCCATGATTTCACGATACCGATGATACCTGCCATGGCGATGCCACCGATACCAATCAGACGCGCCTTGTCGGCAAAGATCTCTTCGGGGCTCATAGCCACCAGCGCCTCGTTGCCATAGGTGCTCATCAGCGGTATGATGATCCACCAAACGAAAGCGGATCCGGCGAAGATCACAAACGCATATTTAAGTCCGACGATATAACCAAGACCGAGGAGCGCCGCGCCGGTGTTGCAGCTAATCACCACCTTAGTCTTCTCCACGAGGGCGGCACCCCAGTCGGCAGCGGTGGATTTCACTGTCTCTGCCCACCAGCCGAAGGTCGCCACGATATAGTCATACACGCCACCGATAAGAGAGGCGATGATCAACGTCTTGGCTTGTCCACCCTTCTCGCCGCTAGCTTGCGCGCTCACCAACACCTGTGTGGTGGCGGTAGCCTCAGGGAAGGGGTATTTGCCATGCATATCCTTCACGAAATATTTGCGGAAGGGGATGAAGAATAGGATACCCAGGATGCCACCAAAGAGCGACGAGAGGAAGATCTCGTAGAAATTCACCATGATGTCGGGGTACTTGCCTTGCAGGATGTAGAGCGCCGGAAGGGTGAAGATGGCACCGGCCACTATCACGCCCGAGCAGGCTCCGATAGATTGGATTATCACATTCTGCCCCATAGGGTTCTTCTTGCCTAAGGCGCTGGAAAGACCTACGGCGATGATGGCGATAGGGATGGCTGCCTCAAACACCTGGCCCACCTTTAGACCGAGGTACGCCGCGGCGGCACTGAAGACAATCGCCATGATCAGTCCCGTGATCACAGAATAAGGCGTCACCTCCTTCTGCTCCTGCTCCGGGTGCATCAACGGAGTGTATTTCTCTCCGTCACCCAGCTCACGGAACGCGTTCTCCGGTAGCCCGGAGCCGTTCTGAACATTTTCTGTCTCTTTACTCATATGTTATATTAGTTTTGAAAAATTTCAAGAAAATTTATTTGCGAAATTACGAATATTATTTCAATTTTTACTACCTTTGCGCTTTAAAATTTCAATTCACAAAGAAATAAAAGTGATGTCTGAAATCAAATTCACCAAAATGGAGGGATTAGGCAACGATTACGTATATATCGATTGCATGACCTCCACGCCCCCCAATCTACCGCAACTGTCTATCAAAATGAGCGACCGTCACTTCGGTGTCGGCGGTGATGGCGTGATACTTATCATGCCCTCGGAGGTGGCTGATTTCCGTATGCGTATGTTCAACGCCGACGGCTCGGAAGGAAAGATGTGTGGCAACGGCTCACGCTGTGTTGCCAAATTCGTATATGATAAAGGTCTCACCGATAAGACAGAGGTGACGCTGGAGACCCTCTCCGGCATCAAGGTGCTGAAGATGCACCTAGGCGAGGATGGCAAGGTAGCCACCGTCACTGTTGATATGGGTGAGCCGGAACTAATCCCCGCCAACATACCGGTACTATTCTCCGGCGATAAGATGGTGGAGGCACCGGTGGCTACCGCCAACCATGGCGAGTATAAGGTCACTGCGGTGTCTATGGGCAACCCCCACGGCGTCATCTTCGTCGATAAGATGGAGGATGTGGATGTGTGGGGCGCCGGACGTGAGCTGGAGACAGCCGCTATCTGGCCCGATAGAGCCAATATCGAGTTCATAGAGGTGCTCAACGACCATGAGCTACGCATGAGAGTGTGGGAGCGTGGCAGCGGCGAGACACTCGCTTGCGGCACCGGAGCCTGCGCTTCCGCTGTGGCTGCTGCCCTGACTGGTAGAGCCGGACGCAAAGTGCGCATCCATCTCCTCGGTGGCCCCCTCGACATCGAATGGCGCGAAGCCGACAACCATGTATATATGACCGGCCCGGCTGCTATCGCCTTCGAAGGGGTATGGGACAGGGAGTATTAACTCGAATAATGAAGAGATAATTCTTATAAATCTTATAATTCTTATAAATCTTATAAGACACATACGAATTATAAGACTCATAAGATTCATAAGACCCATAAGACTTATAAAAAACACAAAAGATAATGTTTCAAATTAACGATAATTTCTGTAAATTGCCGGCAGCATACCTCTTTAGCGAGGTAGCCCGCCGCATCAACACCTTCCTGGGCGCTAACCCCGGAGTGGAGGTTATCCGCATGGGCATCGGCGATGTGACACGTCCTGTGTGCGCTGCAGCCACTGAGGCGCTCCACAAAGCAGTGGAGGATGAGGCTCATGGCGAGACATTCCATGGCTACGGCCCCGAACAGGGCTATGCCTTCCTGCGCGAGAAAATCGCCGAATATGACTATGCCCGCATCGGAGTGAAAGTCGATCTCGATGAGATCTTCATCAGCGACGGCGCCAAATGCGACACCGGCAACATCGGTGATATCCTCTCTACCGCCAACCGCGTAGCTGTCACTGACCCCGTATATCCCGTATATGTGGATACCAACGTCATGGCAGGTCGCGCCGGCAACCTCGGCGCTGATGGCTGCTGGAGCAATATCGAATACCTCCCCTGCACTGCAGAGAACGGTTTCGTGCCCGCGCTCCCCGTCACCAACCCCGACGTGATTTATCTATGCTACCCCAACAACCCCACGGGTACAACTCTCACCCGCGACCAACTCAAAGTCTGGGTGGATTATTGCCGTCAACATGGCGCGTTGCTACTCTTTGACGCCGCCTACGAGGCTTATATCCGCGAGGATGACGTGCCCCACAGCATCTATGAGATCGAGGGCGCTGACGAATGTGCCATAGAGTTCCGCAGCTACTCCAAGACCGCGGGCTTCACCGGTATTCGCCTCGGCTACACCGTCGTTCCCAAGAAGCTCAAAGGTATGGACCACCAGGGCAACATGGTAGCGCTCAATCCCCTCTGGAACCGTCGTCAATGCACCAAGTTCAACGGTGCCAGCTACCTCACCCAGCGTGCCGCTGAGGCGCTTTACAGCGAGGAGGGTATCCGCCAGACACGTGAGACAGTGGATTACTACATGAACAATGCGGCTATCATGCGCACAGAGCTCACAGCTATGGGCTTTGAGGTGTATGGTGGCGTCAATTCCCCATATATCTGGTTGAAGGCCTCCGGTGGCAAGACATCCTGGGAATTCTTTGACTGGATGCTCAACGAATGCAACGTGGCGGGCACACCCGGTTCCGGCTTCGGGCCCTCGGGTGAAGGCTACTTCCGCCTAACAGCGTTCAACACCGAAGAGAATACGCGCCGCGCTATGAAGCGCATCGCCGACAAACTTCAAGCAAAATGATACTAAAGACCTTAGGGACCAACGCCCCTAAGGTCTTTATCGTTTACATCGCAATAAACGCGATAATGACTAGCGCACCACAGCGCACCATAATTAAGAGCTAAATTAGCTACTTTAGTGTTATATAATAAGAGAATACAATTTAGAATCAAACAATACAGGTAAAAATTATGTCAACGCTTAGATTCAAAGCGGTGGAGAAAGCCTCCAACCGCAAAGCTATTGAGGTGAAAATCCCCTCTGAACGCCCCGAGCAATACTACGGTAAGTATGTATTCAACCGCAAAAAGATGTATGAATACTTGCCCTTGGCTACTTATCGCACATTGATCGACGCCATCGACAACAAGAAACCATTGCCCCGCGAGGTTGCCGACAGCGTAGCCGAAGGTATGAAACGTTGGGCTATAGATAATGGCGCGCGCCACTATACCCACTGGTTCCAGCCCCTTACCGAGACCACAGCTGAGAAACACGACGGTTTCTTGGAGCATGATGGCAAAGGTGGCGTGGTGGAGGAGTTCTCCGGCAAGCTACTCGTTCAGCAGGAGCCCGACGCCTCCAGCTTCCCCAACGGCGGTATCCGCAACACCTTCGAGGCCCGCGGCTACAGCGCATGGGACATCTCCTCGCCGGCGTTTATCATGGATAATACCCTCTGTATCCCCACTATCTTCATCGCCTACACCGGTGAGTCTTTGGACTACAAGACACCGTTGCTACGCGCCCTCCGCGCTGTCGATGAGGCGGCTACAGGCGTGGCTAGATACTTCGACCCCGAGGTGAAACATGTCATTTCCAACCTTGGCTGGGAGCAGGAGTACTTCCTCGTGGATGAGGCTCTCTATGACGCTCGTTTCGACCTCGCACTTACAGGTAGAACCCTCATGGGCCACGAGTCTGCCAAGAACCAACAGCTCGAGGACCACTATTTCGGTGCTATCCCCTCACGCGTAGAGGCATTCATGCTTGACCTCGAGATTGAGGCACATAAGCTTGGCATACCTTTGAAGACACGTCACAACGAGGTCGCTCCCAACCAGTTTGAGTTCGCACCTATCTTTGAGGAGACAAACCTCGCCAACGACCATAATATGCTCATCATGTCGGTGATGGGTGAGGTGGCACGTCGCCACAACTTCCGCGTCTTGCTCCACGAGAAGCCCTTCGCAGGCGTCAACGGCTCAGGTAAGCACAACAACTGGAGCCTCGGCACAGACAAAGGTAAGCTGCTCTTCGCCCCCGGCAAGACTCCGCAAGACAACTTGCAGTTCGTCACCTTCATCGCCAACGTCATGGCAGCAGTACATCGCCACAACGCGCTTCTCAAAGCGTCTATCATGTCGGCTACCAACTGCCACCGTCTCGGCGCTAACGAGGCACCTCCGGCAATCATCTCTATCTTCACCGGTTCTCAATTGGCTGATATCCTGGACCGCATAGAGCACTCCACCAACGATGAGTGGGTACCCGTGGCAGGTAAGGAGGAGATGAGCATGGGCCTCGCCGAGATCCCCGAGCTCCGCATCGACAACACCGACCGCAACCGCACATCCCCCTTCGCGTTCACAGGCAACCGCTTTGAGTTCCGCGCCGTAGGTTCCAGCGCCAACTGCGCTTCCGCGATGATCGCCCTCAACGCTGCCGTAGCTCAACAGCTCAGCGAGTTCAAGGAGAAGGTTGACGCCCGCCTCGCCAAAGGTGAGAATCAGATCCACGCCATCCTTGAGGAGGTGAGAGCGCTTATCCGCAGCAGCAAACCTATCCACTTCGACGGCAACGGCTATTCCGACGAATGGAAAGAGGAGGCAGCACGCCGCGGCCTCGACTGCGAGACCAACACTCCCCGCATCTTTGACGCTTACCTGCGTCCCGAGACTGTGGAGATGTTCGCCAAGACTAAGGTCATGAACGAGGTGGAATTGGTAGCGCGCAACGAGGTTAAATGGGAGATGTACACCAAGAAGATCCAGATTGAGGCACGTGTCCTTGGCGACCTTGCTCTCAACCACATCGTTCCCGTGGCTACCCGCTATCTATCCATCCTGCTGGATAATATGGTTAAGCTTCGTCAGCTATACCCCGGTAAGAAGGGTGAAGTGCTCACCGAGCAGGACGCCAACACCGTGGAGACCATCATGACCTACACCTCTGAGATCAAACGTAAGGTAGCTCAAATGGTAGAGGCTCGCAAGGTGGCTAACCGCATCGAATGTGAGCGTGAGAAAGCCATCGCATACTCAGAGACCGTGGCTCCCAAACTGGAGGAGATTCGCGTATTCATCGACAAACTTGAGTTGATGGTGGATAACCAGATGTGGCCGCTGCCCAAATACCGCGAATTGCTGTTTATCAGATAATAACGCAGCCAATCATAGGCTAATACAAATAATATGGGGACGCTTGATGAAAGCGCCCCCTTTTTTGTCGTCGATGCGCCTATATTTATGAATAAAAGTCCCTTATATAAAAATATTTGTCGCAAAGTGACACTATAACAAAATATTTTACTAAATTTGCCATTGAATCTGAAGAACCTTGTTTATAGTGTGATCTATTTTATGGTTATTCATTATTGTTTCATTTTTTTAGAAAAAACTCATTTTATGATTGAACTAACTAAACTTACAGCAAAATTTATTTTGCTATTTATCGCAATTAATGCGTTTCCTTTTGTCGTGTATGCCAACGAAGAGACTCAATCAGTTATCGTTGCTGAGAATGACACCGTCACTAACTACGTCACCGTCAGTGGCCAAGTCTATTACCTAAAGAGAGGTGAAAAGACAGGTATTAAGACGGGTGTCAAAAACGCTGCTATCAAGATAGATGATTATGTAATAACTTCCGATGCATCAGGTTATTACTCATTTCGGTGTAAGAAGGGGAGCAACCTCTCCATGACCGTGACCTGCCCGTACGATGAGGATAACGACGTTCACTACTACGTGCCCGGAGAGGTCTATACCCTTACTGCTAACGTTAACAAGAAGTACAACATCCAGGTAGTGAAAAGCGACGAGGATGGCGTGGCTCCTATGGGAAAAGTTACAGGCACTGTGTTGGCGAAAATCGCTGATACTCTTAACTCCAATAACACGGAGAATATCAAAATTTCTAAGGCTATAGTTAAATATACCACGACCATAGAGAACTATGGCACCCTCACCTATTTTACAACTGCCGACCAAGATGGTGTATATGATTTTGTCGATGAGGATGGTAACAACCGCCTTATGGGCAACCTATATTACCATACATTGATAATGGATAGCGAGAGGGGACGCTATTCATCTATCAGCTTTGAAGATAGATATGTATTTTTTACTGACGGAACATTCACTTTGGATGCCCAACTATTGGAGTATGCCAAATTTAATGTGAAAGTTTGGTGTGACTCATCGCTACCCAGTGCGAGCGCGGATATAGACGATGATGACAGCGACTACGACCCACTAGCTGTTACTCTTGACTTCTATAATTGGTATGATGAGTATGAGTCTAATCCTATGTATAATCGGGTATTACTCAATTCAGAAGGCACATATACCAATGCAAGCGTTGGTGACTATTATGGATATTATGTCCATGCTAAGAAGAAGGGGTATTATCAGACGGAGTTTGCCCATACTGTAGGCGCTAACTATGTGAATATTGATGACTTCAACTGGCTTGAACTTAAGTTGTATCCTGAACGTACGGGAAGCGTGGTCTGCGAGCCAATGATAAAGAGCTACAACAAGGAGTATTATATCCAGATATCCTTTTCCGGTCATCCGCTCACTTACAATGACAATGGTAAGCAGATATACCTTAAATATAAGAATGCTAAGAGTAGCTCTGCACCGGCGCGCACTGTCACTGCGGAGAGTAGAGATGACATCCCGATGTATGCCGAGCAGGGTGACGATGGCGTCATCAACGTATATCTCGACCATGACAAGGGCGCGCCTTATGAATTGCTCGACAAGACCAACTATGAGCTAGTGATGCCAGAGCAGAGCGTCGTCATCGACAGCTATATCTATGACTGGGAGTTGACCTATGACGTGCCGGTTAGTGTCGGTGTGCCCACGATAGGCAATGAGCAAAGCACCTTGGTAGATGTCTATACCATGTCGGGTGTGCTAGTGGAGCGCGGCATTGAGGAGAGCAGCCTTCACGACCTCCCCTCCGGCCTCTACATAGTGCGCGGTGCCACCCGCGCTTATAAATACCTGCAGCGCTAGAGGCGCCCGCCCTTGCTTCTACTCCTCCACTTACCTAAAGCTGCGCTTTAGGCACCGGACGACAGCGGGCCGCGGGGCTTGAACTCTCAAGCTGGCCGGGCTGGCAGCGATAAGCATGCTGCTTTAAGTCTGCTCAGCTCAGCTGCCCTCCTTTAGCCTTCCTTTAGCCTTTCTGTTGTTCAGTGCCGGAAGCTCGGCTTCCGGTTTGCCACCTACCTAAAGCTGCGCTTTAGGCACCGGACGACAGTGGGGCCGCGGGGCATGGGCCCTCAAAGCTAGCCGGGCTGGCAGCGATAAGCACGCT
>CAZLJS010000059.1:0-9071 GCA_964559895.1 uncultured Sangeribacter sp. | reverse complement strand
CATAGTAGATAGGATGGTTTTTGAGGTACTCGGGCATGGGCTCGCCATTGTCGAGACGCTCTTTAATCTTAGCGTGAGCGATGTCACGGCCTACGATAATGGTACCTTTCAATGAAAGACGGGTAGAAACGGGATATTTGTCAAGTTCCGCAAGTACCTCATTCATAGGTCTATCAAGGTCGATTTTAACGACTTCGCCCTCACCTTGGTTTCTCAACTCTGCAGGGATAAGTTCTGCAGGGAATTCATCCAATTTCTCAATCCAGAGGCCTTGACGGTTGATTTTAGCCTTGATATTTCTATCGGCAGAGCAGCTTACGCCCATACCTACAGGGAGTGATGCACCGTGACGTGGCAGACGGATCACGCGGATATCGTGTGCGAAATATTTACCACCGAATTGAGCGCCGAGACCTATCTCTTGAGCAGCTTTTTGGAGCTCTTTCTCCAGTTCTACGTCGCGGAATGCGCGGCCATATTCGTTGCCTGTAGTGGGCAGATTGTCGTAATATTTCACAGAAGCTTTCTTCACAGTGGCGAGGTTAAGCTCTGCAGAGGTGCCACCAATCACAAATGCGATGTGATAAGGAGGACAAGCGGCAGTACCCAAAGTCTTCATCTTTTCAATGAGGAAGGGCACCAATTTTTGAGGATTCAAGAGGGCTTTTGTCTCTTGATATAGGTATGTTTTGTTGGCAGAACCACCACCTTTAGCTACGAAAAGGAACTTATATTCGTCGCCCTCTTCAGCATGGATTTCTATCTGTGCAGGAAGGTTGCAACCGGTGTTAACCTCCTCATACATAGAGAGGGGCGCGTTTTGAGAGTAGCGAAGATTGTTTTCGGTGTAAGTCTTATACACGCCGAGAGCGATTTTCTCCTCGTCATTGCAGCCGGTCCAAACGCTTTGGCCTTTGTAGGCAGCGCAGATAGCAGTACCGGTATCTTGGCAAAGAGGAAGGATACCCTTAGCGGCAACTTCAGCATTGCGCAACATGGTAAGCGCCACAAACTTATCATTCTCCGAAGCCTCGGGATCTGACAAGATTTTAGCGACCATCTCATTGTGTTCACGACGAAGAAGGAATGAATTGTCGTGGGTAGCGGCATTAGCTAATACAGTTAACGCTTCAGGGTCAACCACGAGCATTTCATGACCGTTCCAATTCTCCACTTTTACATATTTATCTGTAATAAGACGATATTCCGTAGTGTCCGGACCCAGTGGGAAAGGTTCCTGATAGTGGAATGGTTTTGTTGGCATAATTGCTCTATTTTTATAGTTAGAATTAGTGATGCAAATTTACGAATTTTTGGCGAGAAGAGAAAACAATTTGTTACCTTTGCATATGGAAAAAGAACTAAACAAGGAATTTTACGTGTCGGCGGCGGAGTGCAACGCCCGTGGCGAATTGTCGATGGTGATGCTTGTGTCGCGTCTTATCGGCATTGCCACAGACCACGCCAACGCCTTGGGCATCGGCAACCCCAACATGGAGGGCGCCGGATGGGTGCTATCGCGTCTTACTATCGAGGCGAAGGAATACCCCTCTGCCAATAGCATTTACAGCATCACTACTTGGGTGGAGAGCTGGAACAGACATTTCTCGGAACGTTGTTTCGAGATTTTCAACGCCCAAGGCGAGAGCATATGCCTTGCCCGATCGGTGTGGATGGTGATTGATCTGAAGCATCATACCAACGTTGGGCTGAGCCACCTATCGCTCCCCGAGGAGATGATATCATCGCGCAAATGCGACATAGCTCGTCAAAAACGCGCTCGCATTTCTGAATGGGACAAGGAGAGTCGCTATACCTTCCAATATACTGATATTGACTTCTATCGCCACGTCAACACTTTACGATATATCCAACTGCTGCTCAACCAGTTCCCTCTATCCACTTACGACGAGCACCATATTCGTCGCTTTGAGATAGCATTTCTCAACGAGGGCCACTATGGCGAGGACGCCACTATCCTATCGCGCCAAGATAATGACTCCACAGACCTACTAATACGCAGCGAGGATAAGGAGATTGTGAAAGCCAAGATTACGTTCTAAGCTAAAGAATTTTAGGCTATCGTATCTGCTACAGTAGCCGACATATCATCACATTAACCCAATTAGACTAAAAAAACAGAGCTTACTCGACATCGGGTAAGCTCTATTTGTTAGTTTAATGATACGTATTGATTTTCGTTAAACACCACGCAGGTGCGTGCAAACTGCCTAATGAAATCAATAGTTGCCTTGCGAGGCTTGTTGATTGTTGTTATGGTGACTTTATTCACCTTTGCTAAAGTAGAAGTTTGTATCATAGGCAATGATTTTATATCTTTACATGTATATAACGCCTGAACATGGCTATTATTATCACATCAACCTAAAAAATATCTGATTTTATCATATAAATCTTGTTAAAAGATATCGTCACTATATGGCATAAAAAAAGATAAAGCCCATATAGGACTTTATCTTATATATTTGGTAACCAGACTCTTTGCTGCAAGTGTCGTAGGTGTAGAATAAACGTCGCTAGCAGTTGCTTATGCTGTAAGGATGATGGAATACTCCACGGCTAAGCGGCGGAGGTTTAGGATACCATATCTCATACGTCCCAGCGCGGTATTGATGCTCACGTTGGTGACTTCTGCTATCTCTTTGAAGCTCATATTGCGGTAATACCTCATAGTCAACACTTCACGCTGCGGATCCGGAAGGAGTGAAAGTAGGAATTTCACCTCGTCCATCTGCTGCTTATTGACTATGATATCCTCAATAGTCTCCTCCGCCAACTCCTTGCGATTAAGGATATCGACGTCATCTATATCAGAAGATTGAAGATTCTCGGATTTCTCCTGCCTATAGTAGTCTATTATGAGATTATGAGCGATGCGGGTAATCCATGCGGGAAACTTACCGGACTCGGTATAGCGGCCCTGTTTTATCGTCATAATCGCTTTTACGAAGGTATCTTGAAAGATATCGTTGGCGATATCCTCATTTTTCACGACTCTAAGTATGTACGTGAACACTTTCTCTTCATACTTCTTGAGTAGAAGGTCAAATGCTTCGTTATTGCCTTGCGCATAAGCTAAAACCAATTGTTCATCGGTCATGCTTTTTGTCTTTACCATTGCTTGTTATGTTTCAATTTAAGTAAAGTCTATCTATAGGCAGTTGTATTTTTAGTTAGTATTGTTTTTATGTTGCTCCAAAATTAGTGATTATTATTGTATGATTAACTTTAAATAATACTAATAGATGTTAAGTAATCTAAATCTTAACAAACACCGCACGTGTCCAATCCTCTCTAACCTGTTTACTATCAAACACAAAGCCCTCCATTTTGGCCGTCTCGATAATCATATCCAGATCTGCCTCATAGAAGCCGCTGACTACCAAAACGCCACCTTTTTTGACCTTTGTGGCGTAACGGTCTATGTCTGCGAGGATGATATTTCTGTTGATATTAGCCAAGAAGATATCAGCTTGTGGCAACGGAGCGAGTGCCGACGCATCGCCACAGATAAGGTTGATATTCACATTGTTAAGCTGTGCGTTCTCCACTGCGTTGGCATGTGCGTCGGGATCTATCTCGATGCCATACACAGCATTAGCGCCGCGCTGTGCCGCCAATATGGACAATATACCTGTGCCGGTGCCCATATCTATCACGGTCTTACCATCCACATCATTATCCAGCAGATAAGAGAGCATCAAGAAGGTGGTGGAGTGATGTCCGGTGCCAAACGCCATTTTGGGATCAACCACTATATCATACGGCACTGCGGGGATATCTTTATGGAATGAGCTATGTACCACGCACTTATCCCCCACCACTATCGGTTGGAAATAATTGCGTTCCCATTCAGCGTTCCAGTCCTCCCCTTCCACTTTCGACACCTCGAAGGTGAGCATCACAGCAGGGATGGGGAACTGGTTCATAGCCTCTTTAAGGGCCTCTTCGTCATACAGTTGCTCCTCTATATATGCCTTCACGCCGGTCTCATCGGTGGTAAAGGAGTCATAGCCTATATCACCGAGCCATGCTGTCAAGAAGTCACACACATCCTCACTCCAGGGCGTTATTGTCACCGCCACACACTTATAGTCTTTCATAATCAACAGTTGCGAGGAGAGGATTTTATCAAATTCAGATTAAGTCTTTAATTCTTCTTTTTAAAGAGCGATGCGATTTTTCGCGTCCCTTTAAAGATAGTCAGTCCCAGCGCGATATAATCGGCATAGGAGAACATTTTCATCACGTTGGCAACCAGTCCTCCGGTGAATGGTTTCTTCTTACCATCCGCGATTTTCGGGCCTACGCCTACGCCTCTAAATCGCGCCCACTCGCTATTGAGCTTATCCTTCACATATTCACGCTTGACAGCCACGACAGCTCTCCGGAAGCGCAATTCCTCTATGGTATAGCCTTTGAAGCGTTCCTGCTCGGGGTCTGACATCAGCCCCACAGCCAATCTTTCCTGTTTCTCTGTCATAATATGCTACTATTTATCTTCGGGTTTCTTGTCGAAGAGCACCGAAGTGATAAAACGTGAAATAGGGTTCAGTATCAGTGGTTTTCTAAGCTTTATCACCACCACGGCTATAACCAAGTATATCGCGGCGGTGCAGACATACGCCAACGCCAAAGGCATCAAGCATCTGAAGCCCTCCACGCAAGCCAGGCTCAGAAACACCAACATAAATGATAGGCAGACAAGGGCTACTACCCCCACCGCCAACGCTCCCGCCAAGAGTGTAAATTTCTCAGCGGCAGTTAGTTTAGCATACTCTATATTGACAGCCGCATAGCGCTTTGCCAAGTTGAGCAAGCGCCTGAAGCCCTCCAGTTTATCACCTTTTATCATAAGATATATCTGTGTGCGTGATTAATTAAAGAGAGCGGAAAGAGGCTCCGACGCGTGCCGGATCATTTCCGCTCCATGTATCATCTGCATATCGCGGGTAGGATACGCTACCACGATTAGTCCTCTACGGAAGCTGACAACTCGGCTACCAACGCGTCAACGTCGGAATCGCTGATCTTCAGGCCTCTTCTTTTGAATACGGCTTTGATCTTTTCGCGAGTGTCCTCCCCTTTTTCAGGGGCAAAAAGCACAGCTGCCGCGCAGCCTACCAAGGCGCCGCCTAGGAATGCGTACAATATATTTAGCGCTTTCATATTCTTATTCTGTTATTAAATCTGAGTATTCAATTGATCTTCAATCTCATCGGCAAGCTCCTCCATCTTCTCTTTTTTCAAGGTGATACCTTTCTCTTTGAGAAGATCGACGATTTTCTTACGAGTGTTGCTTCCCTTGTCGGGGGCAACCATCAGACCTACTGCTGCTCCGGCGATAGCTCCTCCTATCACGGCGGCAATAATTGGAAATGCTTTCATAATCTATATCTTTTAGGTTAATTATTTTGGTGCTCCATAATACATCTTTAACGGATGTTTGGCTTTCACAGTTCAAAGTTACTAAAAATTTTTATTCTTTTTGCAATTTTTTCCATATTTATTTTGCAAGTTAAAAAAAAGTATATACCTTTGCGTCATCAAACTCTTGGGGCATTAGCTCATCTGGCTAGAGCGTTTGACTGGCAGTCAAGAGGTGACCAGTTCGAGTCTGGTATGCTCCACAAATATTTCAGCCGCAGATATTCCAATATTTGCGGCTGTTTTTTTAAACCTTAATCCAATTATGCGGTCAAAGATACAACCAATTTAAATAGGAATTACGATGAAAAGACAGATATACTCCACCCTACTATTATTAATGTGTGTCCTAAGCGGATTCAGCGCCAAGGGCTACACCCTCAGCAACGAGACTCTGCGCTACGTGATCACTTACAAATGGGGCGTGGTGGTGAAGGATGCCGGTGAGGCTACGCTCACCCTGCGATGCAACGGCGACAAATACCACGCCATGCTCGCCGCAAAGACGCTCCCCTGGGCCGACAAGATATATATGGTGCGCGACACACTAAAATCCACCATTTTGACCACACCTTTCCGTCCCATGCGTTACGAAAAGATAGCCCACGAGGGGGATAAGTATGGCAAGGATGTCATCACATACACCTATTCCGGGCAGAACATCCTGGCAAAGGCCGACCGCACCAAGGTCAAGGATGGGCAGACCAAGCGTAGCTCCAAAAACTTCTCCTCGCGACAAGAGGCGTTCGACATGCTCAGCATCTTCTATTTTCTCCGCACCGTGGATTACTCCACCATCAAGAAGGGATATTCGATGAAGAAAATCGTCTTCTCCGGCTCCAAAGCCGAGACCATCACCATCCGCAACATGGGGATAGAGACCCTCAAGCTACGCAGCGGCAAACGCCAGGAGGCATACCATATCCGCTTCAACTTCACCTCCAATGGTGGCAAGAAATCCTCCGACGACATGGACACATGGATCTCCACATCCGGCAACCATATCCCCTTGCAGCTCGAGGGCAACCTCCCGCTTGGCAAGATCAAATGCTACCTCGTCAACTAGTCCGCACTAACCTACCCATACGACAATAGCCCCGACTGTGCTATACATTAGCAACAGCCGGGGCTTATCTCTCTGCTAAGCAGCGTAGCCGCTTCCTATTTCACTGCCTTAAACGACATATCCAGACCCTTGACAGAGTGCGTCAACGCACCCACGGAGATGAAATCCACTCCGGTCTCGCCATAGGCTCTCAGATTGTCGAAAGTGATACCACCCGACGACTCCGTCTCCAAACGGCCATCCACGAGTTTCACTGCCTCGCGGGTCTTGTCGGGAGTGAAATTGTCAAACATCACGCGGTCGGCACCACCATGCTCCAGCACGCGCTTAACGTCGTCGAGGGAGCGGGTCTCGATCTCTATCTTGAGATCCTTGCCATGCTCTTGGCAATAGTTCTTAGCCGCGTCGAGGGCTTTCTCTATGCCACCGGCGAAGTCGATATGGTTATCTTTGATAAGTATCATGTCGAAGAGGCCTATGCGATGGTTCTTACCACCACCGATAGCCACGGCGTCCTTCTCGAGGATGCGCATACCGGGAGTTGTCTTGCGGGTATCCAGCACCTTTGCCTTAGTACCTTTGAGCAGGTCTTGGTATGAGGCGGTCATGGTAGCGATACCGCTCATGCGCTGCATAATATTGAGCATAGTGCGCTCCGCGGTCAACAGTGAGCGCTCGGGACCCTCGGCGACAAACGCCACGTCGCCCGGCTTTACGCGCTCCCCGTCGTGTATCATCACCTCTATTTTGATAGAGGGGTCAACCTTATGAAGAACTTTCTGAGCTATCTCCACACCGGCTATGACTCCCTTCTCTTTGATAAGAAGACGTGCCTTCCCTATCACATCGGCGGGGATAGTGGATAATGTGGTGTGGTCTCCGTCGCCTATATCTTCAGCAAAAGCAAGATTAAGTAAGTCATCGATTAATTGTTGTCTTGTTTCCATAAGTGTTGTTTTATACTTTTGATGATATTTTGTAATTTTGTTGCGAAGATAACAAAAAATATGGATATAATACTACTTGCCATAGGTAAAACTAACACATCCTACCTCCAGACAGGTATCGATGAATATAAAAAGCGTCTCACCCGCTACGTCTCTTTCAAGCTGGAATACCTCCCCGACCTGCGCAACACCAAGTCGCTCTCTGAGGCGGAGCAGAAGAGCCGCGAGGGTAAGCTCTTCACCGACTATTTCCAGAGCTCCGACCATGTGGTGCTCCTCGACGAACATGGCAAAGAGCGCACCTCCATGGAGTTTGCATCCTACCTGGAGAAGCGCTTAGCTTCAGGAAAAAAACGGTTGATTTTCTGCATCGGTGGCCCCTACGGATTCTCCGACGAGGTCCATGCCCGCGCCGACGAGAAGGTGTCGCTCTCCAAGATGACGTTCAACCACGAAATGGTGAGGCTCTTTTTCATCGAGCAGATATATCGCGGCTGCACCATCCTTCGCGGAGAGCCATACCATCATGAGTAATCACTGACAGCTGTCGTTGTCGCCGTCAAAGTCGGGATCTATACCCACATTAAACGTGTTGGTGGAGGTCAACAGCTGACCATAGATATCGGTGCGGTAATTGCGGCGCAACGGTATCTGTTCAAACCTGCACGACATAGAGTCGCCGTCAGCATCGGTGAGCGTCATCGCTATCTCCGACAGCTCCGTGTCGGTGTTTAGCAGCACATACTCCTTGGCGAGATAGTCATAACGGTCCGGATCTACGGGGAACGCCTCCCCTTGCGGACGTTGCGCCATGAGGAAGGTGCGCGGTGCGAAAACGGCATCCTTGGTGACGCGACCCGTGATGACATTCAGCTTATCATAAGCCTTGACGGTCACCTCAGAGTACGCGGCATAGAAATTGTCGTCACGGCGTGCCGTCTCCATGTCGTCAGTGCCGATATTTATCTGCACCAACGGGCTGTCGAGCATCACGCTACAGGTAGCGTCGGCAGTGGCGGTGACGGTCTCGCAGGCGTAGAACGCGTCGCGGCGCTCATCGTTGGAGAGCGGGTTGTCGTAATTGACGGTGACGGTGCCCTTTTCCACATCGAAATTATACGGAGCATCCTTGGCGGAGAGCCAGAAAGCCACGGCATAGCGTTGACCCGCTACGAGGCGCACGGGCACCTCCACGGGGAGAGCGGTAACGTCGTAATCAGTACCCGAAGACACATACTCATACGACTCATCAGCGGCATCAAATTCATAAACGGCATAAGTGAGCCGCATAGCTGTGGTGCCATCAGCAAAGGCGGTATGCAAGCGCGTTGCAATAGTTTGCGAAGCTTTTACCTCAAAGGTCTCGGTGGTGGCATCGTCGCCACTTGGATCTAGTGCAGTATCATCATCTACACAAGCATTAAGCAACAAGACAGCAAAGACCGTACTCAACATTAGTTTTGTAGTTTTCATCTTCTAACGATCTATAAGGATTGCCCAATCTTGCTTTTTAAAGCAGTCTTTACTCAGAAAACACACTAAAAGACAAAAATACGCCCCTAATAGGAAAATTTACACTCTATTAACGCATACTAACAACAGAAGCCCCG
>CAZLJS010000058.1:0-9081 GCA_964559895.1 uncultured Sangeribacter sp. | reverse complement strand
GGGGACACAAGGATTTTCAGTCCTTTGCTCTACCAACTGAGCTATGACACCATCATGTTTGCTTACCGTTCGTTGCAGTGTTTCTCGGTTTTGCGATGCAAAGTTAGTAACTTTTTCCGAATTGGCCAAATGTTTTTGCAATATTTTTAATCATTATTTCGCAATTCACTATTACTCAACCATTTGCGATGTGATATTTTTTCACTTCACAATCGTCTTTTGGAGCTATTTTGAGCAATCTCTCATCTTAACTTGAGCGTAGTGCCGGGTATGTCTGCGGCTTTGGGGTTTAGTTTGCGGAGGGCGTCGAGGGTCATTCCCAGGCGCTGCGCGATGCTGAAGATGCAATCCTCTTCCCCAATGGTGATGCTCGTCATCTCCTTGGGGGCATAGTCTAGTTTGGGCTGCAGATACACCTCCTGCCATGGCGTCACTTCACGATCCTCGGCGACGTCGTTGTAGGCCATCAGGCGCGACAGATCCATCTCCAGCTCTTTGGCGATGGAACTGTAGGTGTCGCCGGGCACCGACATCACATAGTATAGTCCGCGGTAACGACGCATGAGGTGCGCGTTTTTCATCTGCTGGAAGATGAAGTCGGCGGTGGATAGGCCATCATCCTCCACGCCATCATATTTATATAATGAATATTGCTCGATGATGGCTATCAGACGGTCAGCATAGTTTGGATCTGTAGCATAACCGCAGGATTTCAGGCCACGTGCCCAGCCTTGATAGTCGGTGGGGCTGAGATCAAAGAGCGACGCATAGCGTTTGCGGCGTAGGAATTTGGAATGATCGACGAAGCTCTCCAAGGGGGTGGGGTAGGAGCGGAAACACTCTCCGGCAGCGTCATCGTTGCGCAGCAGTGTGTCGCCTGTCCAGTCGTTATGACATTTGATACCGAAATGGTTGTTACCCTTCACCGCGAGGGTGCTGCGCCCCGCGGCGCTCTCCAGCAAACCCTGTGCCAGGGTGATGCATGCAGGGATGCCATAGGCCTCGCGTTGCGCCACCGCCATCTCATTATATTTGTCGATATAGTCCCTGTATGGGTCGTTTTTACCCCAAACGCCAAGGCTTATAACGAGAAAAAGCAGAAAAAAAAGTAAATATTTTGTATATTGCATTTTTTTGCCTAAATTTGCTATCGGCAAACAAAGATATAAAAAAAAACGTTGCCATGAAAGAGATAAAGATTACCACTATTGTGCGCAGCTATGAAATGGCTGAGCTGACACCTGAGGACACTCTGTTGATAGAGAAAGCGAAAGAGGCCACGCGCCGTTCGTTTGCGCCCTACTCCAAATTTCATGTAGGCGCCGCGATACTTCTATCCAACGGAGAGATAGTCTGTGGGTCCAACCAGGAGAACGCAGCGTTCTCCTCCGGCACATGTGCTGAGCGTTCAGCTTGTTACTACGCCGGGGCGCGATACCCCGAAGCAGCGTTGAAGAAACTGGCTATTGCAGCGTGGACGCAAGAGGGCAAGCCCGAGGGTCTGGACTACGACGCATATTTTCAGGAGACGCCAATATCGCCGTGCGGTGCCTGTCGTCAGGCTCTTATGGAGTATGAGAATATGCATGGTCCGATAGAGGTGTTGCTCTATGGCAAAAACGGAGTCTATGTGGTATCGTCGATAGCAGATTTGCTACCGTTAACATTTGTAGAATTTTAAACAACAACTTATCCCAACGTTCTAATATTCTCTTACGGATATGAAGAAGATGATATTGACAATGGCGGCAATGGCTATGGCAGCCTCTCTATTTGCCGACGACAAAGTAGTGGTTCCCGACTCAACAGGGTTCACATTCACAGACGTGACATTGGTGAAAACCACCCCGGTAAAAGACCAAAACAAGTCCGGCACATGCTGGAGCTTCGCCGGCACATCCTTCATGGAGGATGAGATCATGCGCAAAGGTGGTCCCGAGATGGACCTTAGCGAAATGTTCACCGTAAGACATTGCTATAGCGACAAGGCTAAGAAATATATCCGCATGGATGGCAAAGTGAACTTCTCGCAAGGCGGTGGCCTCCACGATATCCTATACGTGATGAAGAACTACGGCATGATGCCCGAAGAATCCTATGCCGGTCTTAACTACGGAGAAGAGAAGCACTCCCACTACGAGATGGCCGACGGCTTGACCGGATACATGGACGGCATCCTCCGCAATGGCAACAAACACCTCTCCACAGCATGGCAAAACGGCGTGGAAGGAATCCTCGACGCTTACCTGGGCGAGCTCCCCACAGAGTTCTCCTACAACGGCAAGAAATACACCCCTCAATCCTTCATGCAGATGCTCGGCCTTAACCCCGACGACTACATCGGCATCACCAGCTTCACCCACCACCCCTTCTACACCACATTCCCCATGGAGGTGGCCGACAACTGGCTATGGTGGCAATATATGAACGTGCCCATGAACGAGATGCAAGCCATCGTCGATAACGCGCTTAAGAACGGATACTCCGTAGCATGGGCGGCAGACGTGAGCGAAGGTGGATTTAAATGGCGCAACGGATACGCCGTAATCCCCGAGGAGAAAAAAGAAGCAGATATGGACGGCACAGAGCTCAGCCGCTGGGTCCAACTCAGCGACAAGGACCGCGCCGACTCCCGTTACGATATACATGGTCCTGTTAAAGAGGTGACTGTGACTCAAGAGTCGCGCCAAGCTCACTTCGACAACAAGGAGACCACCGACGATCATGGAATGACTATCGTAGGTATTGCCAAAGACCAAGAGGGCAATAAGTACTACAAAGTTAAGAACTCGTGGGATACCAACCAACTCTATGGTGGTTACATCTACGTCTCCATGCCCTACTTCTTAGATAAAACCATCGGCATCATGGTCAACAAAGAGGCCGTGCCGACCAAGATCAGCGCTAAATTTAGCAAGTAGGCAATACTTACAATACTCGATCGATACGATACAGACACAAATGCCCTTAATATATATGGTATTCATTGTTTATTTTTTTTGCATTTGTGTCAAATATTCGATTGTGGATTGACAAAAATTAGGATTGATGAATTTTTTCAAAACATTGTATCGAAAGAACCTTAATCATAAAGTGCATTTAAATTATTATATCTCTCATTCCGGTTGCGCGCGATGCGTCGCCGGATTTTTTTTGCCCCAACTCCAGCCTAAACGTTAGCGGAGTGACGGTGGCGACGCAGATATAGCGCAGCCAAAAGGATAAGCGCGGCGACAGCCATTGCGGTCCAAATGCCGCCACGACTCTTGGACGAGGAGGAGGTCTCGGTGATTACCACAGGCGTCTCCACACTCACCGTGTCATGCAGAACGCGCACCACCGTATCGCGACGCTGACGCGCCACATAGCGGGTATGCCACGCCTCCTTGACGACCGTATCGCCAACCACACGCTCGCTCACGCTGTCGCGCAGCATAAGAGTATCCACACTCGCCACAACACGCAACGCGGAATCACGCACCACCTTAAACGTCTCTACGGGGATATAAATGCGCTTCGTGCAAGCGCCCATACCAAAGAGGGGAATCAACGACAGTATTAGCCACTGTCTGCAAAAACTTTTCTTCATAGGTCAATGTTTTATAGGTTAAATCTGAAGCAAAGATAGTAATAATTTTTCAGTTAATATTAATTTGCACGTAATTATTTTGCGATTGTTTTAAGATTACTTGTTAATAATCTCAAAAACGGAAAAATAAGGAGCAAATATTTGGCGTAAATGAATAATAATAACTAACTTTGCACTCGCAAAATATGCCAAGCCACATAGGGAAGGCAATTTAGCACTTAGTGGTCCATTCGTCTATCGGTTAGGACGAGAGATTTTCATTCTCTAAAGAGCAGTTCGACTCTGCTATGGACTACCAATTAAAAGCAACAACACAAGCAAAGAAATTAAATCATGGCAAATCATAAGTCTTCTATCAAAAGAATTCGCCAAACTGAGAAACGTCGCCTGGCAAACCGCTACTGGGTTAAGACAGTGCGCAACGCAGTTCGTAAGATCCGCAAAATGACTAACAAAGAGGAAGCTACTGTAGCTTACAACAAAGTTTCTGCTTTGTTGGAGCGTCTTGGCCGCAAAAACGTTATCTCCAAGAACAAAGCTTCTAACCTTCGCAGCAAATTGGCTTTACACATCAATAAGCTCGCGTAAGTCAGTAAGATATACTTTTGTGCTAGAGCCTTGAGCTCTGCACAGGAAGCAGTAGGTCCATTCGTCTATCGGTTAGGACGAGAGATTTTCATTCTCTAAAGAGCAGTTCGACTCTGCTATGGACTACTCACCCTCCCCCGCATCGCTTGCCACACCCAATGACGGCAAGCGGTGCATTTTTGCGTATATTCACATACCATAAATATCAGTAATCATGATGAGATGTATGATAGAGGGATGCCTCGAAGCCGGCTGCGACGAAGCCGGACGTGGATGCCTCGCCGGACCGGTGGCTGCCGCCGCTGTAATCCTCCCTCAAGACTTTGACTGTGAGGGACTTAACGACTCAAAAAAGCTTACCGCCAAGAAACGCGAAGAGCTACGCGTGCGCATAGAGCGCGACGCCTTGGCTTGGTGTGTCGCCATGGTTTCCGCCGAAGAGATAGACCAAATCAACATCCTCAACGCCTCCATAGAGGCCATGCACCGCGCCGTAGAAGGGTTATCGGTAGTGCCGCAACATCTCATCATCGACGGCAACAAATTCAAGCCTTACAAGGATATACCCTACACCACAGTGGTGAAAGGTGACGCCAAATACGCAGCCATCGCCGCCGCGTCTATCCTCGCCAAGACCCACCGCGACGAACTGATGCTAAAATTGGCAGAGGAGTGCCCCGGATATGCGTGGGAGAAGAATATGGGATACCCGTCGAAGGCGCACCGTGAAGCGCTAAAGACACTGGGCCTCACCAAATGGCACCGCCTCACCTACGGACCCTGCAAGGAGGTTATCCAATAGCATAAACCATCTCCTTGACCGCCTCGCCACGTTGCGCCGTGGGGAGATGGTTCAGCGACGATGGGTCGATAGGCTTCCCTATATTAATAGTGAAATGCTTGCCGCGTGCCCGACAGACCTCGCCGGGGAGCAGCACCTGTTCCATATTAAACTTGATACCCAGACGCTTACGCCAACGTGCGCAGCGATAGAAGCGCATACTGTTGAGACCGTCGAAGAAGATTGGTATGATCAGCCTATTCGTCGCCGCGGCCTTTACCACAAACGACTTATGCCACATCAAGTCCTTAATGCCCGCCTTACCCAACCGCGACACCAGTCCGGCGGGGAAGATCATCACCTGCTTATCTGAGGCATACGCGTCGGAGATACCCGACACACCGTCGCGGCTCTGGCTACCAAACTTATTTATGGGCACAAACACCCGTTTCAGTGGCCTCACATTCATCAACATATCATTGACGGGGAACACCACCCCTTCGTCGCCATAAAGGCGTCCCAGGAGCGCTATCAGCGCTATGCCGTCCAGTCCCCCCAAAGGATGATTGGAGGCGAAGACGAAGCGCCCCTCCGCGGGGATATTCTCCAAGCCGCGCACAGTGACAGTGATGTCCAGATAGCGCAACGCCCGCGACGCGAAGACCCACCCCGCTCCGGGATAGCCATACTCCAGTATCTCATTCAGTTCACGTTGGTGGATGATGCGCTCCAGCCGTCCCACAAGCCATGCGGGGAGCTTGCGCCTCATACGGCTCGCCAAGATAGCCTTCAGGTCAATATGCAGCGGCGACGGCTCCGTCTCACGCTCCGCCACAACGCCCGCAACAGGTGCCACAGCAGCTCCCGCAGCGGTAAAAATGCAGTTCTCATCACGAGTGTCAAGTGAGTTCTCCTTTTCCATAATGCAAAAATACAAATTTTTTCATTAGATTTTGCGCTCTCACCGAAGTTTACTAACTTTGTGAGAATAAGTTTCGACAACTATATATGACACGACATAATATCTCAACGCTCATAGTGATATGCCTCACACTATTGCTTGGCAGCTGCACTAAGAATGAATTCAAGATACATTTCGACTTTGGCGACAACAAAATCACCGAATCGGTGAAAGTGGTCTATTACAGCTCCGACCCCGTGAAAGGCTGGATCACCGACGAGAGCATCCCCGTGGTGGACGGTGTTGCCGACGCCATAGGCATCACACGCAACCCCAGCGTCGTTTATGTCTATAGCAGCAACAACACGCTCAAATGCATCTTCTATGCCGAACGCGGCGACGAGATAACCATCGACGCAAACGGCGACACTTGGATGGTGAGCGGCTCCGACATCAACGAGCAATGGAGCAAGTGGCGCAAACAACATGAAAACGACTTCCTCGGCCTAAACTACGGCGGCCTAAACAAGGATATAGAGAAGTTTGTCAAGGAGAACAAAGACTCCAAGCTCTCCACACTATTGCTATGTACCACCTATGCCGCATGGCAGGACCCCGAAGGGTTTGAACGCGTATGGAACATGCTCGGCGACGACGCCAAAGACCCGCTATTGCTGGTGGCGCTCGGCAAAAACACCGACGCGATGAGACTGGTAGGCAACCCTCAACGTATCGGCACCTTAAGCCTCCATTCTCATGGCGACACCGTGGTGACAGTATCCACCGCCAAAGCCTCCAAGACAGTCTTTATCTTCTGGAGCTCTCTGGAATACCGCAAACCGATAGTGCGTGAGCTGAAACGTATGCTCAAAGCCAAAGAAATCAAAGGCGACAGCATCGCCGTGGTGGATATCAATATGCAAGCCGACACCCTGGGATGGAGCACCGTCATACGCAACGACTCGGTGAAACACTGGGTGAGAGCATGGGCGCCCGGCGCCGAACAGAACAACGCCATCGTGCCGTTCCGCATCAAAGCAGACCCTTACGTGGTAGTGGTAGATTCGACAGGCAAACAGATATTCCGAGGAAAAATGATACAAAAGATAGATTAACCGACCATAACTCCGAGCAAATCTAACCATGTTGACGAAAATTTACTCAGCCTCGGTGCAAGGTATTGACGCCTTCACCGTAACGATAGAAACAGTGGTGGAACGCGGTGTGCAGTTCACCATAGTAGGGCTCCCCGACACAGCTGTCAAGGAGAGCTATCAGCGCATCGTCGCCGCCATGAAAGAGAGCGGCGTCATCTTCCCACACAAGAGGATAGTAATCAACCTCGCACCCGCCGACGTCAAGAAAGGTGGCTCGGGGTTCGACCTGCCCATGGCGCTGGGAATACTCGCCTCCAACGAGACCATACCCGCACAGAATCTCAAAGAATATATGATGGTGGGAGAGCTGTCGCTCGACGGCTCCGTGCTACCAGTACGTGGCATCCTCCCCATGGCGATAAAAGCCCGTGAGGAGGGGTTTAAACGGCTCATAGTGCCCATCGCCAACGTCACAGAAGCCGCCATCGTCAACAACGTGGAGGTATATGGCGTGGCAAGCCTCAAGGAGGCCATCGCCGTCATCTCCGACACCGGAGAGGTGAAGCCCACCGTGCTAAACACCCGCGAAGAGTTCCGCAAAGCCCAAGAGGTCTTCGACTGCGATTTCTCGGAAGTGAAAGGGCAGCCGGCAGTGAAACGCGCCTTCGAAGTAGCGTGTGCCGGTGGTCACAACATACTGCTAATAGGGGCACCCGGTTCAGGCAAGTCAATGATGGCAAAGCGTCTCCCCTCCATCCTGCCACCACTGAGTATGCAAGAGGCACTGGAGACCACCAAGATACACAGCGTGGCGGGCACCATAAAGCGTGGCGCCATGCTCATGACACAACGACCATTCCGCTCACCACACCACACCGTGTCGCCGATAGCCATGGTTGGGGGCGGCGCAAACCCGCACCCTGGCGAGATAAGCCTCGCTCACAATGGCATCCTATTCCTCGACGAGTTCCCCGAATTTCCACGCAGTGTGCTGGAGGTGCTGCGACAGCCCATGGAGGACCGCATCATCAGCGTCTCACGAGCCACTTATAGCATCAATTACCCCGCATCATTCATGCTGGTAGCCTCGATGAACCCCTGCCCCTGCGGATATTACGGGCATCCTACGCGCCCTTGCACCTGCTCACAATACCAAGTACAGCGATACCTCAGCCGCGTCTCAGGACCACTACTGGACCGCATAGACCTGCACATTGAGGCGCAACCCGTGGAGATAGACGCCCTCGCCGACAGAGTGCCCGCAGAGAGCAGCGCCGCCATTAGAGCGCGTGTGGTAAAAGCCCGCGAGATACAGCTTCGTCGATACCAAAACGAGCCTAACGTGCACTGCAACGCACAGATGAATTCCCGCCTGATACACCAATACGCATGGCCAGACGAGGCAGGATTGGCAAAACTCAAGGAGCGTATGGCGAAACTCAACATGAGCGCCCGCGCCTTCGACAGAATACTACGCGTAGCACGAACCATCGCCGACCTCGCCGGATCGGAAACCGTCAACGCACAACATATCGCAGAAGCCATCGGATACCGCAGCCTCGACAGAATGTCGCGCCTTATGGGATACTCTAATACCTACCATTATGACGACAACAGCAACAGCTAAGCACCTCGAATGGGGCAGAGAAGCGGAACAGATAGCCGCGGAGTATCTGCGCAGCAAAGGGTATGTGGTGCGCGAACAGAACTGGTCGCCACGCAACTCACACCTCGAGGTGGATATCATCGCGCAGCATCAAGATGAGATAGTGTTTGTGGAGGTAAAAGCGCGCAAGAACCGATACACCGACCCTGCAGACGCCATCACACCCGACAAGATACGCAAGCTGGTGCGTGCCGCCAATAGCTACCTCAACACCCTGGAGCTCGATTTCTCCTACCGCTTCGATGTAGTGACCATCTCCGGCACTGCCGACGACTATGACCTTGACCACATCGAGGATGCCTTCCTCCCCCCACTCACAGGAGGCAGATAAAAGCCTCTGTGCTGAGGGCGCCAGCCCGAAGGTCCCAAGCGCTAGCCCATATAGCCCATATAGCCAATATCGCCCCTGCATCCCCAAAAGCTAGGGCGCGAGGCCTAGCTTTAACTGTGCTGAGGGCG
>CAZLJS010000057.1:0-9137 GCA_964559895.1 uncultured Sangeribacter sp. | reverse complement strand
CGCCTGTCTCGCCGGTCATATCGTCGTCGGCAAGGTAATAGCGGAGGTAGTATAGTTTTGATTTCTCATCTACGAAGAATACCTCGTCGTCGCTGATAGCTGTGCGGTTCTGGGGGTCCCAGTTCACCATGCGGAGGCCGCGGTAGATGAGTCCTTTTTCATATAAGTCGCAGAAAACTTTGATGACGCTTTTGCTGCGCACTTCATCCATGGTAAACGCTGTGCGGTCCCAGTCGCATGAGGCGCCCAGCTTGCGTAGTTGCTGCAAGATGATGCCACCATGAGTCTTGGTCCAGTCCCATGCGTGAACGAGGAACTCCTCACGGGTGAGGTCTGTCTTCTTGATGCCCTGGCTGGCGAGCTTGGCTATCACCTTTGTCTCGGTAGCGATAGAAGCGTGGTCTGTGCCCGGCACCCACAAGGCGTTTTTACCCATCATGCGCGCTCTACGCACCAATATATCTTGGATAGTATTGTTGAGCATGTGGCCCATATGCAACACGCCGGTGACGTTCGGCGGTGGTATCACAATAGTGTAGGGTTCTCTCTCATCGGGCTCGGAATGAAACAATTTATGCTCCATCCAATAGGCGTACCATTTATCCTCTACTTCATGAGGATTATATTTCGCTGCTATTTCATTCATTTTATGATAGATGTAAATTTGGGTGCAAAAATACAAAATTCTAATGAGTTGGCAAAACGATAGAAAATAGTTATCTTTGCAAAGATTGCCGAGAAATTATCTCCAACCGACCTCTAATTATGAAAAAGATTACAAGATTAGCAGCACTTTTACTGATGCTCTGTGCGGCATTCAGCAATAATATATGTCATTCACAAGATAACCCTAAGCGCGAATTTCGTGGTGCGTGGCTCCATGTTATCGGGCAGACACAATATGCTCGTATGGGCACCGAGGAGGCGAAACGCTATATCACATCGCAGCTGGAGAAGCTCCACGATGCGGGATGCAACGCCGTTATATTTCAGGTAAGGCCCTGTGCCGATGCGTTGTACGTCTCAGACTACGAGCCCTGGAGCCAGTATCTCACAGGTAAGCGTGGCAAAGCGCCATCGCCGATGTGGGACCCTATGGCGTTCACCATCGAGCAGGCGCATAAGCTGGGTATGGAGTTTCATGCGTGGCTCAACCCCTACCGCATCTCCACCGACGCCAAAGAGGTGTTGCCCGATTCACACATCGCCAAGAAGGAACCATGGCGCATGTTTAAATACGACAACAAACAATTTTTTGATCCTGGCATACCCGAGAACCGCGATTACATAGCGGAGGTGGTGGCGGATATAGTAAGCCGCTACGACGTGGATGCCATCCATATCGACGATTATTTCTATCCCTATCCGGCTGCCAATGGTACTAAGTTTATGGCCGACGATGCCAGCTATGCCAAGTATGGCAACGGCATGGACCGCAACGATTGGCGTCGTAACAATGTCGATAAGCTCATAGAGAAGCTCCACGAGACTATCAAGTATGAGAAGCCGTGGGTGCGCTTCGGCGTGTCGCCCTTCGGCATCTGGCGCAATAAACGCACCGACCCGCGCGGCAGCGAGAGCTCCGGTTTGCAGAACTATGACGACCTATATGCCGATGTGCTCCTCTGGGCCAAGAATGGCTGGATTGACTATATCGTGCCGCAGCTCTATTGGGAGCTGGACACCAAGGCTGCTCCGAGCCGCAAGCTGGTGCAGTGGTGGAACGATAACACCTATGGCGTAGATCTGTATATCGGTCAGGACACCAAGCGCACCATGGATAAGAGCGACGCGCAGACAGGCTCCCGCTCTGAGCTCGATACTAAGGTGAAGTTGACACGCAAATTGCCCCACGTGAGCGGCAATGTCTGGTGGCACGGTTATTGGGTGACAGAGAATTACAAGGGTGTGGCCGACTCTTTGGCGCAGAAATACCAATCGACGATAGCGTTGCCCCCTGCTTACGGCGACAAGAATCAGAAGCCCGAGCGCCCCACAAATATTAAGATTGAGAAGAAAAACGGTAAGCAATATATCCTCTGGGACAAGCCTAAAGAGAAGGCGGAGCCGGAAGCTACCGACGCCATAAGATATGTGGTGTATGAGTTCTTCCCCGGCGAGGAGGTGGATATGGAGGATTCGCAAACGATTATCGCGTTGACACCCTATAACTCCGTGCAACTCCCTGAGGATGAGCTTGAAAGCGGCACTCTCTTTATCGTTACAGCGTTGGACCGTATGAACCGTGAGTCGGCTCCGGCACGCGTTAAAATTGCTAAATAATTGTATATGAATAGGTTCGCAACACTTTTGACCTCATCAGCGATGCTGTTTGCCCTCTCCATGCCGGCTCAAAACGTGGTGATGGTAGGCGCCGACGACACAGATGCCGAGGTTATGCGCAAAGCGACCGCGGTGGTCCCCACAGAGCTCCAGCTAACGGCGTTGCGGCAAGGGTTTATCGCCTTTGTGCACTATGGTCCCAACACATACACCAAGCGTGAATGGGGCGACGGATTGGAGGATGAGAAGGTGTTTGCACCTACCACTATCGACACCGACCAATGGTGCCGCGCGCTAAAGGCCGCAGGTGTGAAGATGGTGATTTTCACCGCGAAACATCATGATGGATATGTACTGTGGCAGAGCCGCTATACACGCCATGGCATCATGTCGTCGGATTATATGGATGGTAAAGGTGACGTCATGCGGCTCCTCTCGGAGTCGTGCCACCGTTATGGCTTGAAACTGGGCATATACCTCTCTCCGGCAGACCTATACCAGATGGAGAATGCCGAGGGACTATATGGCAACCTCAGCAGAGAGACGCTACGCACCATACCACGTGAGGTCGCGGGCCGACCTTTCATGTCGGATAAGCGTTTCACCTTTGAGGTGGATGATTACAATGAATATTACCTCAATCAGCTATATGAGTTGCTGACAGAGTATGGCGAGATATCTGAGGTATGGCTCGATGGCGCGCATCCCAAACGTAAAGGGGGACAGCAATACAATTATACCGCGTGGCGACAGCTGATAAGGGAGTTGGCACCCAATGCCACCATCTTTGGCCGTGAGGACCTGCGCTGGTGCGGCAATGAGGCGGGCGATACTCGTGAGTCGGAATGGAATGTG
Organism: uncultured Sangeribacter sp.; assembly: GCA_964559895.1. GTDB lineage: Bacteria > Bacteroidota > Bacteroidia > Bacteroidales > Muribaculaceae > Lepagella. Next base: position 5,999 of record CAZLJS010000057.1, on the reverse strand, counting down.
ATACCTTACGACGATGACCCCTCTACGATGACCGTTTTCCCCGATATGCTCGGCGATTTGGGTAGCGATGAACAGTTGCTGAGCCACAGCCGCCCTTATTACCTTCATTATCAACCTGCTGAGACCGATACCTCGATACGCGACGGATGGTTTTATCGTGATGAGGTTAGCCAGAGCACTCGCACCGTCGATGATCTGTTTGATATATATGAGCGCACCGTAGGTGGCAATTCCATCTTCCTGCTCAATGTGCCGCCCACTCAGGAGGGTACCTTTGCCGTGCGTGACGTAGATGTGCTGCGTGAGGCCGGTGAGCTGATTAATAAGGTGTATGCTACAAACCTGCTGACAGGCGCTAACGGCGATGCTAACCTGCTTGATAATGATGAAGATAGCTATGTGCTGCTGGACAGCGGCGATAGCGTGGAGATAACGTTGCCGCGGCCCACTACCATCAATCGCATCATGTTGCAGGAGGCAGTCAAGAGCCATAGCGAGCGGGTGGAGCGACATGCCATCGACGCATATATAAACGGCGAGTGGGTAGAGCTGGCGCAAGCCACCAATATCGGGTATAAGCGCATCCTCCGTTTCCCGACAGTTACCACCGATCGTCTCCGTTTGCGCATAATCTCAGCGAGGGCCACAGCCGCCATTGCCTCTATTTCAGCGCATTACCGGCCGTAAACTCTATTTGCTTCGCGTATTATCGGTAATAAACTCCATCACTCAGTCTATTATCAGCTGTAGCCTGGTGTGCTAGACAAAAGTCTGCGACTTTTGCACGCTACGACAGAGACAGCGCCTCAGATGCTCTTTGGGGCTACCGCACTGCCTGTGTAGCTCGCCTTTTACTCGTTCTTTTTTCGCATCTTCTTCGCCTTTTTATCTCCCTTTTTCCGGTGCGGAGCTGTTCTGTTCAAAAGATCTTTCTTTTGCTTCCTAGCCGGCTTTTTCTCCATCAAGGGAAGCGCGGCTAATGCTAGCAGTTGTGGTCGTGGTGGTGGTGAAGGCAGGGATGGATGCCGCGATCGACGATGATGTGGCGATTAGCCATCTCTGATATGACTGTCATCTCGTGTGATACCAAGATGATGGTGGTGCTCTTGGCTAGGTCCGCTACCAATGAATAAATCTGTTTCTCAAAATGCTTATCGACATACGACAATGGTTCGTCGAGGACTACTACCTCCGGCTCTGATATTAGGGCGCGTGCCAGCAGTGTGCGTTGTAATTGACCACCGGAGAGTGTGCCGATGCTCTGTTGCAGGAAGTCGCCAAGGCCGAGCATCTCTGATACACGTGTCAGGCGTTGGTCCTGTTCTTTAGGACGCTTGAAGCCCCAGCCTTCCAGTAGTCCCGATTTCACGGCTTGTGCCACAGTGATGGGGAACTTCAGGTCAATGCCGTTTTTCTGTGGTAGATAGCCGATAGGGAGGGCTTTGACCTGCACGCCGTCGCGGAAGTACTGCACCTTGCCCGTGGTGGGACGCAATAGCTTCAACAGCACCCTTAGCAGAGTGGTCTTGCCACCACCGTTGGGACCGCTCACTGCGAGAAAATCACCTTTGTTAACGCTGAAATCGACGTCGTGGAGAATCAATTCTTCGCCGTAACGTACTGATACTTTATCTAATGTAATTATTTTCTCTGAGGGCATGGGCTATGGTTATTAATGTGTTAAAAATATCACCTTGCATTAGCGATACTTGCAGTATGGGGAGCGACAGATCGGCATTGGCTGATAGTGCCGAGTGTGGCGAAAATTCCTGTTCCACTATCATCACGGCGGCATGATGGCTGCGGGCGTCGTCTATCACGTGGCGCATCTCTAATGGTGACACCTCTTTACCTTCGCTCTCCACCGCTATCTGTGTAAGTCCGTAGTCGTGAGATAGATATGATAGCGAAGGGTGCCATATCATGAAGGCATACTCTTTGTCGGGCGGTAGGATGTTGTTGAGCGAGTCTTGCAGCGCGTCTATGCGCTGGCATAACTTGAGATAATTGGCTGTAAACAGGTCGCTCTTGTCGGGGTTTAGGCGCGTCATCTCACGCCACATCTGCTGCGCCATGCCTCTGAGGTTCTTCACTGAGGTCCACACGTGCGGGTCTGCCTCATGGCTATGATGCGCATCGTGGTCGTCGTGGTGACAGTGAGTGTCGGCTAGCAACGATAGCTGCGGCGTGGCATCCACGATACGCAGGTCCGCAAAGTTGGATTTAAATTTATCCCTACAAGCTTTCTCAAAGGGTAGCTGCCCGGTCATGAAATATATCCTGCTCTGTTGCAGCTTCTTAAATAGGCTTATGGATGGTTCGAAGCTCTCGGGGTTGACACCGGGTGGGAGGAGCACGTTGATCTCATATTCGTCGCCTACTATCTGATGGAGCAGGAAGCGTTGCGGCTCTACGGAGACGGAGATCATCTCCGCGGCGCTGTTTTTGTCGCTGCTGCAACTTATAAAAAGCAGCGAGGATACTATAAAAAGTATAGTATCCTTCACTGATATTTTGTGTAAGTCACAGATAGTCATGACTATAATTTGCGTATTCCCATGATTTCTCTAACCTCAGACAGCGTCTTGGCGGCATATTCGCGGGCTCTTTCGGCGCCCTCTTTAGCCACGCGGCTCAGGTACTCATCGTTGTCGCGGATATCCAAGATACGTTGACGGATGGGGAGAGTCACTTTAAGAATATCTTCGGCGAGTTGCTTCTTGAGGTCTCCGTAGCGGATAGAGCAGTCGGCGTATGCGTTTTTGAATTGCTCAAGGGTGTCGGGGGTTGAAACGAGCTCCATCAGGGTGAATAGGTTGGCGATAGGCTCGCTTACGGGTGAGTTAGGCTCTGTGGGGCCTTGGTCGGTGACAGCGCGCATCACCTTTTTGCGAAGCACTTTCTCCTCGTCGATGAGGTATATGCAGTTGCCTTCGCTCTTGCCCATCTTACCGCTGCCGTCGAGGCCGGGGACTTTCACCGCCTTGCCACCGAAGTTGAAGTTGACAGGCTCGGCGAAGTAATCTACGCCATAGAAGGAGTTGAAGCGGCGTGCGAAGCGGCGAGTGAGCTCCAGGTGTTGCTCTTGGTCTTTACCTACGGGCACGAAGTCGGCGTGGTGGATAAGGATATCGACAGCCATCAGGGTGGGGTAGGTGAGCAGACCGGCGTTGACACGTTTATTGTTGGACTCGTTGCCGATGATATCCTTCTCGATATCCTCGTCAGACTCATCCTTCTTGGAGATGCCGAGAGCTTTGCGGGCCTTATCCTTGAAGGAGGCGGTGCGCATCAGTTCTCCAATACCGGCGTGCATATTCATCAATAGATACATCTCCGGAATTTCGGGGACGTCGCTCTGTACATAGATTATATTTTTGTCGGGGTCCAACCCTGCTGCGATATACTCAGCCAAGATTTGCTTCACATTTTCGTGAAGCATTTTAGGATCGGGATGAGTGGTGAGCGCGTGCAAATCGGCGATGAAGAAACGGCAGTCGTAGTCCTGCTGCATTCTCACAAATTTACTCAAAGCACCGTAGTAGTTGCCCAAGTGAAGGTTACCTGTAGCGCGGATACCGCTCACAACGATTTTTTTGTCGTCCATAATAAATTGCTGAATTCAATTCTTTTATTTTGCAAAGATACAAATTTTTCGCAAAAGTCACATTCTTTCAATACTTTTTAATAGCGGAGAGCATATTTAATCGGATAGTAAGCAAAAGGAGGACCTTTTGAACAGAACAGCTCCGCACTACGCTAGGCTAGTCGTCGGTTGCTGTCAAGCGGAAGGCGCTTGTCTTCCGCTGATTAGTTTGGGTAGCAGGGGATTTTTGCAACAAGTGGGTTGAAGCAGCGTTTGATGAGATAGCTGACGGCTAGGCTGGCGAGTAGGTATAGCGCCATCTTGAGATATGGGGCGAGATTGATGTGCAGAAATACCTCCAGGATGTAGCTCAATACGAGGAAGGTGACAAGGTGTGCGATGTAGAATTCCAGGCTTATGCTCCCTAGTGAACAGGGTATCTTGCGGCTTAACAGTGATGATATGGCGCCTCCTGACTTGCCGAATAATGCGAAGGTGAGGATGAGTAGTATCGTCGCGGGCCAGAAATAGGCGTCGGTGGCATAGCGTTCCTCTATATCTTTGAAGTATATGATGGTGACTACCATGAGTATTATCACGGCGCACTCTATGATGCTTTTGACCGAGTATCCGCACTGCTCGATACCGTGGCTGTAGCGTTGGCGTAGCTCCTTGTAGAGGAAGCAGAGAGCCACTCCTATGATGAAATCTACCAGTCGGAACAGTGGCGAGATATAGATGAAGTCGTTGACACGATCATCGGGCACGAAGGATTGCGCTATGAAGTATGCGATGATGATGATGGCGAAAAGTGCCAACGAGCCGCTGCGCTTGAGCCTATGTATGCATCTGATGATGGTGGGGAATAGCAGGTAAAAGAGGATGGTGTCTGACAGATACCACGATACGCTGTTGAAGCTGAAATAGTAGGCTATATCCGGAATCCAGCTTTGTAGCAGAAGCAGGTTGGGCAATAGCGCCGAGAGGTTGTCGATGGTGTATTTATGGAATATGGCTATGAACACCAGCAGGGTGAGCAGGTGTACGGGGTAGATGCGCCATAGACGTTTGGCGATATAAGGCTTGAATCTAAACTGCGGTGTCACCACCTTGTCGCCATACCCCAGTGTCAGCATGAATCCACCGAGTATCATGAAGAAGGTGACGGCACAGGAGCCACCCGCGTCAAAGAGTTGCTGATCGTTGATTACGAAATGATGAAAAAAGATCATCAGCGCAAACAGAAACCTGAAAGAATGTAGCGAGAGTATGCGCTCTTGCTCTACATTCTCAAGGACCTTGTTCTCAATATTTCGTTTCTCGGTGCGCATGATCTATTATCTAGCCAACGACAAGTTCATGGAGATACCATAGTTGGAGTTTGTCGTCGGGTATGAAGCATTAGTGACTAGCGGCTTATTGATTTGGTGTTCAAAGTAAGCCGACATGGTGACGCGTTTACTCAAGATGTAGCTAGCCATAAAGTTGATGGAGATGGTCTGGCTACCATTGGTTGCTTGCGAGTAAGCGCTCTCTATTTTACGTATCAACGCCTGGTTGGAGGAGAAGGAGAAGTCGAGGTTGAGCGATAGGTCGTTGCTTACGCCACCCTGTTTGCTGCCAATTTTAAGGATAGAGTTGAAGTTGGCTATCTTGTATCCGGTGCCGATGGTGAACTGTTTGCTGGTTGATTCCACTATCTGACCGGCAGAGGTGTTGAGGGTAAGAGTGCGGGAGTCGCGGTATTCGGCGCTCAGGGTGAGGTCGTTGTTGAGCGTAGCGCTGAGGCCGATGAGGGGTGCGAATTTCTCGGTGATGGCCACGGAGGAGATGTTGTATGGCGACGAGGGAGTGGGGTTGCCCGTCTGTTGGTCATTGGAGAAACCCATTTCGCCATCCACGGCTACCCAGTCGAGGTAGCTGGTGTAGGAGCCCACGGAGTAGGTACACTGATAAGCGTGTGAGAGGGTGAAGCTCTTAAACCATTTCTTGAAGATATCCATACGCGACAGCCCGTCGTAGGTAACGCGCCAGTTGGGACGCACGGAGCTGAGGCCGGGGAAGTGCTGGAGAGTAATCTTCTTAGCATCCTGTCCGGTGTATGCCGCGATAAATGCTGGAATCAGTACGTCGGGGCTTGTCTGCGACACCGTGCCCACCTCGGGGTTATAGTTAGTGCCCGCCAAGGGGTTGCCGGCGAGGAAGCCCGTAGTAGGATATGTGACGCCGTGGTAAGCGCTCTCGTAGCGATTAGCCACCACGGGGATATTGTTGATAAATTGGTCGAAGGCGTCGCTCTGGTAACCGTTGGATGCCTTGCTGCCCTTCAATGCAGTGGCGAGTGCCACCTGTGTGCGGGTATAGGAACCGGTGTAGATGGTCGGGATATTCTCATACATGAACTGCATCTGCT
>CAZLJS010000056.1:3631-9160 GCA_964559895.1 uncultured Sangeribacter sp. | reverse complement strand
CGATAGGGTTGCTCATCTCTTGGTAGTTGCCAAATACCTCGGGGTTGGTGAGGAGCAGGCCATTGGAGCCGTACATTGGCACGTAGAGGCTGTTGCCGGCATAATAGTCGAGCTGAGTCTGAGCGGCGTCACCTTCAAGATACGGAGTCAAGATAGGAGAGATGGCGAGGGCGGAACCCAATACAGAACCCCAAGTGGAGTTGGTCTCTATGCTTGTGCTCTTGATGCGGGCGTAAGATGTGTTGACTGTTAATTTCAAGTTGTTAAGCCAGTTGCGGCTCTTGGACTCGTCAAAGACGTTGAAAGTGTTGTTGGAACGGAGGGTGATACGTTGGTAGTTTGAACGGTCGTAGTCACCACCTACGATACCATCCTGAGTGTAGTAGCCTAAAGAGAGGAAGTAGTTCACCTTCTCGCTGGCACCGCTGACGCTGAACTGGTGGTTCATGACAGGAGCGTTGTCGTTGAAGACAGCGTCTTGCCAGTCGAAACCTTCACCGTAGGAGTAAGGATCGGCGTAGGGAGCGGCGATGCCGGCGTTAAGAGAACCCTCATTCATCATCACGGCATACTCGGTAGCGTTGAGCACGTCGCGATGTTTCCAGGCTGATTGCCATCCATAGGAGAAATCGTAAGTGACTTTAGTCTTGCCCATTTGGCCGCTCTTGGTTGTTACCAAGATGACACCATTGGCAGCACGTGCACCATAGACAGCACCGGAAGCGGCATCCTTAAGCACCTCGATAGATTTGATATCGTTGGGGTTAAGGTAGTCGATACCACCCTCGATAGGCATACCATCGACGATATACAGAGGGTCGGAGTTGTTGATAGTGCCGATACCACGGATACGCACCTGAGCGGCGGCACCCGGCTGGCCTGATGAAGAGGTGACGGTCACACCTGAGGTCAAACCTTTCAAGGCGTTATCGACACGCAGTGGCGCTGCCAATTCCAATTTGTCCTCACCGATGGAGGAGATGGCGGCGGTCACCACGCTCTTCTTCTGAGTACCGTAGCCGACTACGACTACCTCGTCAAGGAGCGCTTCATCTTCTGATAGACGGATCACTACATCATTCATAGGATTGGTCACAGCAACTTCTTTGTTGGTGTATCCTACATAACTAACCACTAGTGTGGCACCTTCGTCTGCCGACAGGTTGAATTTACCGTCGTAGTCTGTTTGTGTACCTGTAGTGGTATTCTTTACTATCACGGTTGCCCCTATGAGGGGTTCACCGTCGGATGCCGATAATACGGTACCCGTAATTTTGACATTGGCGGCAAATGCGCCTAGTGCTGTCAAAATACACACTAAGAATAACGAGAGTTTTCTCATTGCATACTGATTTATGGGTTATTGATTTATTTATTATTTTTCACGTTGAATGTTTTAGATAAAGAGCAGTCGCTGTCGCCGCCCACCCATAGGGTAAATTCACCGGGTTCCACCATCTTTTGCATCTCCAAGCCATAGTATGCGAGGTCGGCGACGGGGAGGGTGAAGCTCATGTGGCGTGATTCGCCCGGGGCGAGGGTCACGCGATCAAAGCCTTTCAACTCTTTGACGGGACGGGTGACGGAGCCTACCATGTCGCGCACATATAGCTGCGCGACTTCGGTAGCCTCACGAGATCCACTGTTGGTTAATGTAAAACTTACTTTTATATTCTCGTCCTCTGTGTAGCTCTCTTTGTCGAGGCTGAGGTCTGAATACTCAAATTTGCCATAGCTTAAGCCGTAGCCGAAGGGGAAGAGTGGTCCGAATCCGGCGTCTAGCCAGAAGGAGGTGCAGCCCAAGGAGGTCTGTCCTGCCTCTACCGGGATATCTTTAAGGAGCGTCTCGGTGCCATTGGCGGGGCGGCCGCTGTTGTTGTGGCTGTAATATAATGGTTCTTGTCCGGCAGAGACGGGGAAGGAGACGGGTGTCTTGCCCGAAGGGGATACCTTGCCGAAGAGGATCTCGGCGAGGGCTTCACCACCCATGGTGCCGGGATGGAAGGAGTAAATCACTGCCGATGACTCCTCTACTTGCTTACCTATGGAGAGGGGGCGGCCCGCCATCACTATTGTCACCACGGGTTTGCCTGTGGCAGAGAGGCGGCTGATGAGCTCACCTTGCGCGCCTACCAGGTCGAGGTTGGCCATGCTGTGGGCCTCGCCGGAGAGAATCGACTCCTCACCTACTGCCGCTATTACCACGTCGGCGTTGGCAGCGGCTGCCACGGCGCGCTCGATGGAGGCGCTGTCTGTGTCGCGGCTATATGCCAACCCGGGCTCGTAGAGGATGTTGACCTGCTTGCCATACTCGTTGCGTAGCGCCGCCAACAGGGTGACGGTGTGATCTTTCTCGCCGTCAAATACCCAGGTGCCCATCTGCTCATAGGGAGCGTCGGCGAGGGGTCCGGTGACGAGGATTGTCTTCACATTGGCGCCGAGGGGCAATGTCTCTTTATCGTTTTTTAGGAGAATGGCGCTCTCGATAGCTGTCTGTTTGGCGGCAGCGAGGTGCTCGGGAGCGTATTTGACGCTTTGTGGAGTGACGATATAGGGGCTATCGAAGAGGCCCAACATGAATTTCACTCTCAGGATGTTTGCCACGGCGGTGTCTATATCCGCCATTGAGACCTTACCTTCGTCGATAAGTGCCTGTAAATTTTCGATATATGATGCCGACTCCATCTCCATATCGACACCGGCATTGAAGCCTTTCATGGCGGCGTCTTTGCGATCGGAGCAGAAGCCATGGTTGATCATCTCGGTGACGCTGGCCCAGTCGGATACCACGAAACCGCGGAAGCCCCATTCGCCGCGCAACACATCCTTGAGGATGAACTTGTTGCCGGAGGAGGGTACGCCGTCGTTGTCGTTGAAGGAGGACATATATGTGAGGCATCCAGCCTTGCACGCCTCCTCAAACGGTGGTAGATAGACGTTGCGAAGCTGACGCTCTGGGATATTTGTGGAGTTATAGTCGCGGCCTGACTCAGAGGCGCCGTAACCGACGAAGTGCTTGGCACAGGCGGCGACGGCTGTCGGGTCGTTGAGTTTATTACCTTGGAAACCCTCCACCATGGCTCTCGCCATGACGGTGGATAGATATACATCCTCGCCACAGCTCTCTGCGATGCGGCCCCAACGGGCGTCGCGTGCTATGTCTATCATGGGGGCGAAGGTCCATCTCACGCCGTCGCTGGATGCCTCTACGGCGCTGATACGCGCGCCTTTAGACACCAATGCGGGGTCGAAGGTGGCTGCCTGGCCTAGTGGTATGGGGAAGATTGTCTTGTAGCCGTGGATGACGTCGCGGGAAACCAACACGGGTATTCCGAGGCGTGATTTCTCCATCGCGGCATGTTGGATAGCGTCTATGTCGCCGGCGTTCACGAGGTTAAGTATGGAGCCAATGCGACCTGCGGCAGCCTCTTGCGAGAAGTGCGCTACACCGTCGGGACCGCCCCACGCGCTGCGCTGGTTGAGCTGGCCTATCTTCTCTTGCAGTGTCATGCGGCCCAACAGGTCTGCCACACGTGCTTCCACATCCTTGCTGGAGTCCTTATATATAGGTGTGGCGGCGCTGACCGATGTCGCGGCAAACGCGGCGCAGAGAAGTGATATGAATCTAGTTTTCAGTTTCATGATATGTTTGGTTCCCCGGTAAGGAGCGGAGTGACCTCCGCTCCTTGGAGAAATAAATGAGTTTACGGTTCAGATGTGAATTAATTAATTGAGATTTTGAGTTTAGCTATGTGCTTATATAGTAGTCATTAAGATCAATTCTTCTTAAACACTCTCACATAGTCAATCTCATAGGTAGCGGGAAGTGCGCTCTCGTCAACGCCTTGAGCGCCACCCCAGTCGCCACCCCATGCGAGGTTGAGCTTGAGGTAGAATGCTTTGTTGAAGGGCCAAGATGCGGAGTCACCTTTCTTGTCGTTGTTGAAGGTGAAGAAAAGATTACCATCGACGTAGGTCTTGATGTAGTCTTCGGTCCATTCCAGCGCGTAAACGTGGAATTCATCTTCGGCACCTGCCGTATATTGTTCTTTAGTTTTCTGTGTGCCGTTGACATGGTTGTAAGCGGAGCAGTGGATAGATGAGGAAGTGTAGTTGGGGTGATACCCTACCTCTTCCATGATATCAATCTCGCCACACGCGGGCCATGTGCCGGATACTTGAGGCATCATCCAGAATGCGGGCCATGTGCCTTTACCTTTGGGGAGCTTCAAGCGTGCCTCGAAGTATCCATAAGTCCAGCTCTCGCGGGTGTTGATGCGGGCTGAGAGGACCTCGTTGCCGGATTTGACGGCGTGAATCTTGAGGATGCCGTTGGAGATTTCGGCGGTCTTGACGTCGCCGAGCTTACCTGCCACGTAGCGTTGCAATTCATTGTTGACCCATCCCGGGGCGGCAGTCTCATACCACCATTTGGATTCGTCGGGCATAGTGACGTTGGGGTCGTTGAACTCATCGCTCCAAACGAGAGAGTAACCAGCGGGGGTGACTACGGCGTCGCTGAGCTGAGTGACGGTAATCTCCTGTTGTCCTCCGCTGTAGGCTACCTTGACGGTGGCTGTGCGGGTGGCGGAGGTATTGTTCTCCGCTACGGCAAGTGTAATCTCCGCATCACCGGCGCTACCTGAGGTGGGAGTGGGTACGCACCATGAGGCGTCGGAGGTAGCCGTCCATGCTGTATTGGAATTGATGGAAACCTTCACTTGTTGAGCCTGACCACCAGCTGTGAACGCGGTGCCACTGAGCACCACTGCCGGATTGGGGTTCTGGATGAAGGTTACTGTTTTAGATGTTTGGCCGCTACGAATCACCAGGTCGGTGGAGCGGGCGTTAAGGTCGGTGTTGGCTGAATATTTCAGAGTCACCGTGGTGGCTTCGTTCTTCACGCCACCGGTGGGGAATACAGTACACCACTCCTGCGAAGAGGATATCTGCCAGTCGGCAGTGGAGGTGACGGTTAGTTGGGAGGATCCTGCCTGAGCATCGGCAGAGAGCGTTTCTGGGGATACGGTGATAGTGGTGTTAACCACCGGAGTTGGCTCATCACTGGAGCTCGAGCCGCAGCTCGCCAAAGGGGCCAAAAGGCTTAGCATTAGAAGTGGTATGTGTCGCATCCGTTTTTGATTTTAGAGTTAATTGCTAAAATATTTTAAACTTTGTGGCAAATTTACAACAAATATAGATACACCTATATATGTTTTGACCACAAATTATTACGTCACATCGCAAAAATCAATACGTCAAAATTACGTCACAGAACATTAAACAACTGATATAATGAGATTTAGCATTACGCAGCAAAATTCACCTATAACTTTCAAAAACGAAACAAATTTAGCATCAGGAGTTTGCTAAAATAATTAACAAAATGGCGTATTTAATGGTGAAAACAGGGATAACTAAAGGCAAAAGGAAGACCTTTTGAACAGAACAGCTCCGCACTAGGAAGCGGGCCATGGCTAGTCGTTTAAGCGCCGGTCGCTGTAAAGCGGATTTATATGATTTATATGA
>CAZLJS010000056.1:0-3531 GCA_964559895.1 uncultured Sangeribacter sp. | reverse complement strand
TTGTCGGCACGCTCGAGGCCGAGCTTCTTGCGCATACGGTAACGAATCGTCTCCACGCCACGCACGGAGAGGTTCATCAACGGCGCTATCTCCTTGGTGGATAGGTTCATTTTGATATACATACACATCATCAGCTCGTTGGTGGATAGGTCGGGATGGCTCTCGCGCATTTTGCGGATGAAATTGTTGTGAACCATGTCAAACTCCTTCTCCACACGGTTGAGCACCGTGTCGGACTGCAATGAGGAGTCAATCTGTTCCATGAGTTTATTGAGCGAACTTTTGCCTGCCGCGTCCCCTTTTATCGTGGTGACGATGCCGCGCAGCTCCTCCTTGATATTCATCAGAGCTTCGTTCTTGCTCGACACGCTAAGTAACAGATTCACAATCTCTTGCGACTTATGATCCAGCTCACCGCGGAGTTTCTCCTCTTCGAGTTGGCTTATCTGCTTATCCTTCTGCTCCGCCGCTGCGGTATATTCCTCTTGCTGACGTGCCATCGCGGCATCCATGCGTTGTTCCACTTGCAGCGTCTTCTTAGCTATCTTCCTCTTACCCAGGCGATAAACGTAAATAATCAAGCCAATGATCAGCAGCAGATAGATGATCATCGCCAACGTAGAACGATACCACGGTGCGAGGATGGTGAATTCAAAGGAGTCCTCGCAGACAGTGCCATCGGTGAGCATGGCGCGCACTTGGAAGGTATAGTCACCCTCCGACAAGTTGGTGTATTCCTTGATATTAGAGGCGTTGGAGAGCTCACTCCATTTACCATCGTCGAGGCGGTACTGATAGCCCACCACGAAAGTATTGTGACGCGGATCTACGCCGAAGCAGAATTTCACCGAGTTGAGGGCATAGTCTATCTCGGGATGCGACTTAATACCCAGGAAGTTACCGGTATAAAGCACCGAGTCCCCTTGTGCTGTAAGGCTCACCTTATTAATACGCGCGCAACGGCGAGTGTCGGAGGCGGTATGAAACGTCTGTGCCAGATTAAATATAGAATATCCTGATTTAGAGGGATATATGACAATGCTATCACTAATCAGCGATATAGGATATGCCGGGTGTGGATGCTTGGTGCCGAATGGAAGGATGGGGAGGATATGCGGTTTGGCGTTGCTACGGAGGTCCATACGCATCAGCTCAAACGGAGTGAGCACAAAGAGATAGGCGTTGCGTTGCTCCACACGGAGCAGCTGTTGCCGCCCCTCCAGACGCTTATTAATAGCAGAAGGAAGAATCTTTTTGGAGCCTTTGTCGTAGTAAAAGACACCCTTCTGAGTAGCGAAGCAGACCTTGCCCTCGACGTCGCTGACCGTGACAGGTCCTATATTCGCCGGCAAACCGGCTTTGTCGCCGAAGGTCTCGCTTTTGAGTATCTTATAGCTGTCGGTGTCGATGGTGAGTCGTATGGCGCCGACCTTGCTCTTGGTGTACCAAATATGATTTTTGTCCTCCTGGACGTAGTTATAAATTGACTCGCCGAGGCTTCCCAGATGGGCAATCACGGACCAGGCTCCGGTGGCAGAACGCTCTATCACGAATAGGCCGTCGTACGCCCCCACTAGGGCGCGGTTTGAGCTCCCTTGGAGGGGCACTATATCCCACGCACCCAGCATATTACCTATCTTGATGCAGGTTTGACCGACGAGTTGAAACAGTCCCTTGTCGTGCATACAGAATATGTCGCCCATAACAGATTTCACGCCCCACGCCTGCCCCACCAAGCCGGGGAAGATGCTGAAGGCTAGCGACGATGGCGCCGCCACGTTTATCGGAGAGGTGAAGAGGCCGCGGTTGGTGGCGCAATAGACAGTATTGCCAAAGAGATCGACGTCGTAGGTGCTGCCGAGAATGTTGTCATTGTCGGAGAGGTGGACCATCGGGATGTTAAGGATAATGCGGTCAATGCCGCGGTCGAGTCCCGCCCACAAGTTACCGCTGTCGTCAAACGCCAGGGATAGCACAGTATTGTCCTGAAGGCCGGTCTGTTGGGTGTAATGTTGCGACCTACCTGTGCGTAGGTCGATGACAGTCAAGCCGGAGGTGATGGTGCCTACGGCAAGTATATCTTTATAAACGGCGGCGCAGAAGATATTGCTGAGAAACGCTTGCGCCGACGCAGCTAATGTCAACGGCGAGACGCTGTTGCCGTCGTAGAAATAAAGTCCTGAGTAAGAGGTGGCTACGATAACGCCATTGTGATACGGGATGATGCTTCTGACGCTCTTGCCGCGCAGCATATCGCTACCATAGGCGGGGAGGACGCGCTCACCGATGAGCATATACAAGCCATCCTCAGTACCTAGATAGAGGGTGCTCTTCACCAGGTTGGAGCAGTTGAGCTTCGCGGAAGAATCCACACGCTTAGCCTTGCCACGCGAGAGGAGCAACACGCTGTGGTCGCCCTGTACATACAAGTCCCCTTTGTCGGCGTAAATGCCCCACATATTAGCTATTTGCGCCTTATCGCCGAGCTTGTCGGAGATGGATTTATAGGTGATGAAGCCATTCTTGTCGGGCGACAAGTAGCCGAACTCGTTGATGCCGCCCACGTATATCTTGCCGGAGTCGCGGTCGGCAAACACCGAGCGCAGGTCAGAGCTGTTGTTTAGGTGATATTCCGACCATTCCGAGCCGTTGTATTGCAGGATGCCGTTCTTGTTAGCGAAATATACCCAGTCGTCATCATATAGAGCGATGTCCCACGTCTGGCCCGATTGGTTGGCAAAGGGCTCGGTGAAATTCTCCACATGATGAATGCCGGGCATGGGTGACTGTGCCGACAAGCCAAGTAGCGACAGCAATAGTAACGACAGAAAGATATAGCGGCGCATAATAACGTGTAAATAAACTAGTTATAAATTCAAGAAGAGAGTATCGAACTACGAAAGTAGGGGCGCAAAACTGCGTCCCTACTTTCGCATAGATGTAGGATTATTTATTTTTCAATAAATCACGGATTTCGGTAAGGAGTTTCTCCTCATTAGAGGGCTCGGGAGCAGGAGCGGGAGCCTCCTCTTTCTGTTTTTTGAACTTCATCATCACCTTGAGAACCATGAAGATACTGAAAGCGATGATCAAGAAGTCAACAATGTTTTGGATAAACATGCCGTAGTTGACAGCCACCTCAGTGACAGCAGCCTGAGTATCAGTAGCTTCAACGCCCTCCTTGAGTACCCATTTGAGGGAAGTAAAGTCACCTGCAGAGCCTAAAGAGGCAAAGAGAGGCATGATCACATCGTCCACCAAAGAGGAGACGATTTTACCAAACGCACCACCGATGATGACACCGACTGCCATATCGACAACGTTGCCTTTGAGTGCGAATTCTTTAAATTCGGTTAAAAACTTTCCCATAAGAAATAAAATTAATTAGAGTAATTGTTTAGTCTAAAAAAGCTAAAAGTTATCATATTTTACCTGAATAAAACCAATATCTCTATTAAGGAGAGAAATTTTGTTGCAAAGATTAGGAATATTAAGGGAAAAATGCTAATTTTGCAGTCTAATCAGGTAAGA
>CAZLJS010000055.1:0-9466 GCA_964559895.1 uncultured Sangeribacter sp. | reverse complement strand
AGTTACAAATTTATATTCAGTATAGCATAAACAATCTTCTCACCAAAAGGATTCATGACAAAATTAATGGGCACACTCTCGTGCACCCATCAATCGTTAACTCCATAATTGAACAATTATTATTATTCATTTATCTTACAGCTCTTATAAATCGACAAGCGTTTATAAGATGAATCACGCCGTATGACGACGTGGAGAGTGTGTCGTCGATCAACCAAAAGTAAATTTAATCTGGTCGGCAGACACGGGGTTATATAGCAGACCTTCCGCTACATCTTTTGCATCACCACAACCTTTATCTTCAGCGATGATACGCAGTGCCCAGGGCATAGCATTGGCTGGACCGTTGGCAAGGACAAATTTACCGGAAACGACCACCGGGGCAGCCTCCATGTGGGCACCGCGGCAAAGCGGTTCAAAGCCCGGATAGCATGTGGCATGTTTACCTTCCAATAGATCCATTTGGCCTAAGACTACAGCCGGTGCGGCACAAATGGCTGCGATACGACCATTTTCAGATTCCACTTGTTTCTGTATCAACGCACGAAGCGGCTCGCACTCATAGAGATTGGTGGCGCCGGGCATTCCTCCGGGAAGTATAATCCAGGCTGGATCCTCTGCGGAGAGTTCAGTAAACAATAGGTCGGCATCGACAATCACGTCGTGCGCTCCTTTCACCTTGTGAGATGGGGTGATAGACACGGTCTTGACTGAGATACCGGCTCTGCGCAACAAATCCACGGCTGTCAGCGCCTCTACCTCCTCAAATCCCTGTGCCAGAAATAGATAAGACTCTTTCATAATTACAGTAATGTGCTTAAAGGTTATAATTAAAAATCGGGAGTTCGATTCGTTTGTTAGTATTTACAACGCAAAATTAGACAAAAAGTTTCATAAACGCAAGAAAAAGTAAAAATTTTGCACTAATTATTTATTCAAGCACAAAAATTGCCATCACCACAACTACTCAAATCACTGATTCTCAATTGTATAAAATATTTATACAGTAAAATAAAATTTCTTCAACCAGTAGGCATATATCGGATCCTGTAAAGAGACCTCTCCTGCTTTGTCGTCAAGGATATCACGCTTTACCAATGTCGCTTTTGAGCGAGAGGCAGACGTGGGTGATGTGATGCCATAGAGGTGCATCGTCTCTGTGGATGAAATCGAACGTTCACCACGGACTACAGCCTTAAGATAGCACAACTGCTGCTTGGTCAACGTCTCAGTTATGGAGACAAATAGAAGACTTAGTTGCTCCACCAAGGAGCTATGGGCAGACCATACCGTATCATCATCACATACTTCCGCAGTGCGTAACCATGATAACTGAGCCAGCTGCTGCGCATAATAGGGATGATTGGCCACCAATTCGGCAATCAATAGTGCTGCTTTACGGGTGATACTCTTCCCTGTATCTGCAAATCGTGTTGTAAAAAATTCTACTAGGTACGGCGTATCTATCTTCTCGAGAAACATCAAGTTGCCAAACTTATAAAACGGCTTTGAGGCATCTGTAAAGACCTCCATCATCATGTGGCGCTTACTTCCATAAAGACAATATGATACGTTGCGATGCTGTTGCCAATGAGAGCGCAGTCGTTTCTGGAAATAGTCAGGGGCATCAAATTCAGATATATTTTGAAACTCATCTATACATATCACTATTTTCAGCCCTTTTTTCTCGGCTATCTTCTCTGCAAGATCCAATATCTCATCGGGATTGCGCTTCACCAGATCCCAATCAAAATCCAACGTTATTTCGTTGGTTGCATCAGCTCCAATGGAAATCTTGGGCACTAAATGAGAAAAGAGTGTCTTAGCCATCTCTATCGCCTCATCCCATTTCGAAGATGTAGCCGCAATAACTTTTTGGGCCAGTAGGGAATAGAAATGCTCTTCGTTTCTCACATTAAACAGATCAATCCGGCACACTCTTAGTTTATCATCCTGCTGCATAGCCAGCGTGGCAGCCCTATTCACCAACGAGCTTTTGCCCCAGCGACGCGGTGATATGATGATAGTGTTGATCAGCGATGTGAAATATTGCACCAGACAAGCCGTCTCTTTTTCCCTATCGGTAAAATCCTTGTCGGTAGCTATTTTGCCAAATACGAATGGAGTTCTCATAATATGTTTATGTTTGGTGCAAATTTAACACAAAAAAGAGAATTACACAAATTGTATATACAAAAAGTGTAAATACAAAATATGTAAACACAAAAAGTGTAAATTATGATTCTATGGCAGTATCGGCGATGGCTGTGGGGAACGCTTTGGTAGCTTTCGCACCCAGTTCCCGCATCTTCTGCGCCTTGGAGATGGCATTGCCCTGTCCGGTGGCGAGCACCTTGCGCGCATCATCGTAGCTGCGCTGTGCCTGCGCCAACCCTGCTGCAATCTTCTCAAAATGGGTGGCAAAGGTGCATAGCTTGTCATAGAGCTTACCACCCTCTTCGGCGATGAGAAGCACATGTCGATTCTGGTCATCCTGTTTCCAAAGCTGCGAGATAATCTGCACCACTGAGAAAAGATGTGTCGGCGACACTATCGCCACACGATTATCGTAGGCATATTTCCACAACGTGGGATCCAGGCGCACCGCCATCAGATATGCGTTCTCCGTAGGGATAAACATCAGCACATGTTCGCCGGTGTTTTTCAAATTATCCTGATAAGCCTTGTCGGAGAGCTCCTTGATATGTTTCTTGACCGACTCCAGATGGCGTTTGGCTAGGATGTCGCGCTGCTTGGGATCGTCGGTGGCACAATAGTCGGCAAATGCAGTCAGCGACACCTTTGAATCAACAATAAGCTCTCTATGGTCGGGGAGATGAATTATCACGTCGGGACGCAGCGAACCGCCCTTCTCTGAATGGATGACATTGCCATTGGCGTCGCGTGTGACCTGTGTGCTGAAATGGAGGTCACGCACCAATCCGGCTTGCTCCAGCAGCGTCTCAAGTATCATCTCGCCCCAATCGCCTTGCGTCTTACTGTCACCTTTCAGCGCGGTAGTCAGATCGTGTGCCTCCTGGCTAATGGTCTGATTGAGTTTCATCAGCTGTTCTACCTGCCCGGCAAGCCCGGCACGCGCCTGGCTCTCCTTGTCGTAGGTATCCACGACCAACTTATTGAAACTCTCTATACGCTCCTTGAGGGGGTTGATGATATCATTTAGCTGCTCGTTATTGCTGCTACGCAGGCGGTCAGACTCTTGGCGCAATATCTGCTGTGCCAACATGCGGTACTCATTGGAGGTCTCAGACTTGAGCGTCTCCATGCGCCTATTGAAATCCTCCTTCATATCGCGTCGTTGCTCCTCATGGCTACGGCGCATCATCTCCATTTCGCGCTGATGGCTATCCTGCATGCTGCGTATCAACGCCTCATTATGCTGTTTGAGCATCTCCATAGAGGCGGCGTTGCCACCGCGGCTCTTCAACAGCACCACCACCGCCACCAAAGCTGCGACGGATATCACGCTTAAAAGTATTATCGTCAGTTGCATATTATTGTTTTAAATACTCCTCCATAGCCGGAGAAGCCCATACTGAATCATTAATAACGAGGAACGCCGGGAGATTGAGGCTATTAATCATCTCCTTGGCGCGTGCCGAGCCGAGCACCATGCACGATGTGGCATAAGCGTCTGCCTCCATAGAGGTCGGGGCTATGACGGTAGCGCTGAGCACATCTGTCTGGATAGGACGGCAGGTGGCAGGGTCGATAGTGTGGCCGAAGCGGTTAGCACCCTGGCCGTGGAAGTTGCGATAGTTGCCCGATGTGGCAAGACCTCCGTCAGTGAATGTGATATTAGCTATCTGCGGGAGCATCTCACCCTCGGAGTATTCAGGTTTCTCGATGGCGATAGACCATTTGCCGCCACGCGGTGAGACACCGCCCACGGTGATCTCGCCACCAATCTCTATCATAAAGTTCTCCACACCATTTCTATGAAACATTCTAGCCACAGCGTCGCAGCCATACCCCTTAGCAATGGCGGAGAGGTTGAGTTGTACACGTGAATCATCCTTGACAATCTTACCATTGGTGAGATTAATCTTGTCAAGGCCCACAAATTGGCGAAGGCTATCCAGATGAGCCGTATCGGGAGTGGCGGCATGTCCCTTGCCAAAGCCCCATGCGGTAATCACAGGAGAGAGCGTAGGATCAAAGGCGCCGTTGCTGTTGCGATAAATCTCCTTGGCTTTTTCAAAAACGGTGGTAAAATGGCTGTCGATTTCCACCGGAATGTTAGCATTTATCTTTGATACCACAGAGGTAGTGTCAAACACCGAAAGACTATGTCCCACGTCATTGAGCGTCGCTATGATAGAGTCGCCCAGCTCCGGAGAGCCCTGGTAGGTGATATGATAGGTAGTGTTCCATATCATGCCCATCTTTTTGACATACTCGGGAGTGCCTGAGTGCTTGCATGATACGGAGAGGGCGAAGCCTAGTGAAGCAACGACGAATAGGATAAACTTTCTTGATTTCATAGTGCTGTTCAAGATCTAATTGTTTCGATGTTTTTGTGGTTATAAAAGCTTAAATTTTGGTGCTACAAAATTACTATAAAAAAGCAATTTTACGCCATAGCAAAGCAAAAAAAATTTCGCATAGCGCTTTTGCGGCTCCACGGTGGTGCATATATCCAAAATTATTCATTAACTTTGCAATATCAACAAGGTATGAAAATCAAAAATAAGGTATCATCATGAAATCTCTTAGGGAACTATATCGCATAGGGTTGGGGCCATCAAGCAGCCACACCATGGGACCGCGCTACGCTGCGGAGGATTTTCTCAAACATCATCTCGGGGCACAGGGCTTCGAAGTAGTGCTTTATGGCAGTCTGGCAGCTACGGGCAAGGGTCACATGACAGATAAGGCTATCTATGAGGCGCTTAGCAAATCAGATATGCCGGTGAGAATCGTATGGAAACCGGAGGTGTTCCTCCCCTATCATCCCAACGGCATGACATTCCGCGCCCTCAACGCCGAAGGATTCCCCACAGACGAGGTCACATACTATAGCGTCGGTGGCGGCGCCGTAGAGGAGGAGGGGAAACCCCGCGGTGGCCTCGGTGAGATTTATACGCTCAACACCATGAGCGAAATCCTGGAATATTGCGAAAACACAGGCCGCAGCTACTGGGAATATGTAGAGCAATGCGAAACGCCCAAGATATGGGATTACCTGCGCGACGTATGGCACGCCATGAAGGCTGCCGTGGAACGTGGTTTGCGCCAAGAGGGACGTCTCCCCGGTCCGCTAAACCTTCGTCGCAAGGCTTCCACATACTACGTTAAAGCAGAGGGCTTTAAGGACAATCTACGCACCCGAGGCCTTACCTTCGCCTACGCTTTGGCTGTGAGCGAGGAGAACGCCTCAGGTGGCGTCATCGTCACCGCCCCTACTTGCGGATCATCGGGCGTGCTACCAGCCGTGTTGTATCATATATGGAAAAGCCGAAATATGCCTGAGGAGCGAATGCTCCGCGCACTCGCCACGGCGGGACTGTTTGGCAATGTGGTGAAGCAGAACGCCAGCATCTCCGGCGCCGAAGTCGGTTGCCAAGGCGAGGTAGGTGTGGCATGCGCTATGGCCGCGGCTGCAGCGTGCCAACTGTTTGGCGGTAGCCCCGCACAGATAGAGTATGCTGCTGAAATGGGGCTGGAGCACCACCTTGGCATGACATGCGACCCCGTCTGCGGATTAGTACAGATACCCTGCATCGAGCGCAATGCCTACGCTGCAGCGCGCGCTCTTGACGCCAACATCTACGCCACCTTCACCGATGGGCACCACCGCGTATCCTTCGACCGTCTCGTCGCCGTGATGAAGGAGACAGGCCACGATATCCCATCTCTATACAAGGAAACCGGCGAAGGTGGATTGGCTAAAATCAGAGAATAGATCAAAAACATAAAACGTTTTAACTCAATTTAAGAAAGTAAAATCCATCAAAAATATAAAATAAAACTTATAAGAAGCTTAGGATAAGCGACTTAAGATAAAATAAAATAAAACAAAACAAAAACAAAAACAAAATAAATCATCCCGATAGGATGCTTGAAGGATTAACGCTTAATGGATTAAGCTATATAAAAAATTAAAGCTTGTCTCTCGACAAACTTTAATCCTTTAACCTTAAAAATCTAATCCTATGAAAAATTTAATGTTTGTAACTTTCATTACAAGCGCAAAGTTATAAATATTTTTTCTTTGCGCCAACAAAAAGAGGATAAAATCTTGTATTTTAGACAAAAAGAGTATGTCTGACTTTAAACTTTACACACTAGGCTGCGGCTCGGCAAAGCCCTCTGTATATCACAACCCCTCATGTAGCGTGCTAGATATACGCGGCACTCTATATATGATAGACTGTGGCGAAGGGGCTCAGAAGATGTTTCAACGCATGAAGCTAAAATTCACCCGCCTTAACCATATCTTCATCACACACCTCCACGGCGACCACTGTCTGGGATTGCCGGGACTGCTCTGTTCGCTCAGCCTGGTGAAATGCAACGGCACGGTCACTGTCCACACCTTCCCCGAGGGGATTAAGCTCTTCAAGGAGATAATGGACTTTATGGGTCGCGAGCTCACCTACGACCTTCGCTTTGAGCCTATCGACAATGCCAACGCCTTGGTGTTTGAGAACGATGCCATCACTATTAGAAGCGTGAAGCTAAAGCATCGGGTGCCCGCCGTAGGATACATCTTCGAAGAGAAACCTAAAGAACGACATATCATCCGCGACATGATTGACTTCCACAAGATACCCATAGCTAAAATTAAGGATATAAAACGTGGAGAAGACTTCGTTAAGGAGGACGGTACAGTCATTCCCAACAACTACCTCACCACCGCGCCATCGCCATCACTGAAATACGCTCATATCAGCGACACTATGTATATGCCTGAGTTGATAGAGGATGTGCGCAACGCAGACCTAATGCTCCACGAGAGCACATACCTCACACAGGATGAAGCCGACGCCTTGAAACGCGGCCATTCCACGGCACGACAAGCGGCAACGCTGGCACGCGACGCTAATGTGAAGAAGCTGGTACTCACCCACTTCTCCTCACGCTACCGCAACGACAATCTCTTCGCCGAGGAAGCTAAGTCCATCTTCCCCAACAGCGTCGTGGCTAACGAAGGTCACATCTATGAACTATAAATCATGAGCCTTAACAAAGAGATACTCCGCCTAAGCATACCCTCCATCATCAGCAACATCACAGTGCCGCTGCTTGGACTGTGCGACACAACCATCTCCGGGCACCTTGGCAACCTTAAGTACCTGGGTGCCATAGCTGTAGGAAGCATGATGTGCAATGCTCTCTTCTGGCTATTCGGTTTTCTGCGCATGGGCAGCTCCGGTCTTACAGCACAAGCATTTGGCAGTGGCGACAAGCTCGCCATGCGCCGACTATTCTCGCAAGCGTCCGCCCTGGGATTGGGCTGCGGACTAGCCATACTACTGCTGCAATACCCCTTGGCACAGCTCCTTCTCGCCGTGATGCAACCCGACACTGACGTAGCGCCCCTCGCATCCCGTTATTTCCACATAGCTGTCTGCGGCGCTCCGGCACTCCTCGCCACCATGGCGATGCAGGGATGGATGCTGGGTATGCAAAACACCCTGCGCCCGATGATAGTCTCTATTGCGGTGAATATCATCAACATACTACTAAGCATTCTCTTCGTATTCCCTCTTAAAATGGGTTTTGAAGGTATCGCACTGGGCACACTCTGCGCTAATTGGGCCGGTATGCTGCTGGCACTGACACTCTGTCGCAGCTTCTTCCCCAAAGAGAAGCTATGGGTGGGATGGAAAGAGCTCTTCGCAGGAGGCGGCATGAAGCGCATGTTCCGCATCAACAGCGACATCTTCTTCCGCTCGGCATGTATCATGATAGTGACCATGGCTGTGACGGCGATAGGGTCGCGCTTGGGAGCGCTGACACTTGCCACCAACGCGGTGATGATGCAGTTCTTCCACATCTTCTCCTACTTCATGGACGGCTTGGCATTCACCGGAGAAGCCCTCTGCGGTCGCTACTACGGTGCAAACGATATGACGATGCTTCGCCGCTGCATAACCCACCTTATGGGATGGGGCGCGGTGGTAATGATAGCGTTCCTAATAGTATATACCCTCTTTAGCAACACCTTCGCCGCACTTATCACATCAGATATAGCGGTAATTGCCAATATACGCAACTACGATTTGTGGCTCACCCTAATACCCCCCATCACCGTAGCCGCGTTCATCTTTGACGGCATTTTCATAGGGCTCACAGCCACACGGCCAATGCTGGTGGCAACAGCAACGGCTGCGATAGCATTCTTCGCTGTAGCGTTGGTGAACATCACCGACAGCCATCTCGCCATCTCTATCCCCTCCAACGACCGACTATGGGCTGCCTTCCTCACATATCTATTTCTCCGCGGTGCTATATTGGGAATATCACTATTTTGTCGTAACTTTGCGGTAAAAGATAAAAAGCTATGCTAAAATTCGTAAATGCGAAAATCAATATCGGGCTAAACGTGGTGCGGAAACGTGCTGACGGCTATCATGACCTGGAAACAATCTTCTATCCCATAGGCATCCTCAACGGCACCCCTGAAAATCCGGAACCGTTTTGCGATATTCTGGAGATTAATATCAACAATGTTACCGATCAATACCGCTTAGATGGCGACGACGTAGGCTGCCCTCTCGAGGATAATCTGGTGTGGAAAGCAGTGAACAAGTTTCGCAGTTACATGAAAGAGCGCCACCCCGAGGTAAGCGTTCCGGCAGGGTTCGACATAGCTTTGGAGAAACACCTCCCCTCACAAGCAGGACTGGGCGGTGGCTCGGCAGACGCTGCTTTCACCCTGACAATGCTCAACGACCTCTGCGGCGCCCCTCTGTCGCAAGAGGAGTTGATAAAGCTAAGCGCCTCATTGGGAGCCGACTGCGCTTTCTTCATCATCAACAAACCATGCACCGCGCTTGGCATTGGCGACAAGCTAGTCCGCATCGAGGAGATACTCTCCGGACTATGGTGCGTCATCGTCAAACCTAAAGAGCGCATATCCACCAAAGAGGCGTTCTCGCTAGTCACACCCTCGGGCATTGAAAACGCGGATATGCTCACTGAGCATTACGTCTCATCCATAGCAAGTTGGAAAGAATTGATACACAACGACTTCGAAAAATCATTCTTTGCACTCCATCCACACACCATAGCCATTAAAGAGGCCCTCTATCGCCACGGCGCGATGTACGCCTCATTGAGTGGCAGCGGTTCCGCTTTCTATGGCATCTTCCAAGAAAAAGAGCAGGCCCTGCACGCTTTGCAAGAAATCGACGTGGAGTATAAAGCACTGTGCAAGCTTTGAAATAAAAAATTTTATTATCTTTGCACAAAATCATATTATTAGCACGACAACAAC
>CAZLJS010000054.1:0-9728 GCA_964559895.1 uncultured Sangeribacter sp. | reverse complement strand
AAACTTTTGGAAAAAATATGTAACTTTGCGCCAATTCATCAATAACTCTATTAATAGAAAATTGTTATGGAGCCTAACTTGACTCGCCGCCCCTTCACATTTGACCGCGTAATGCGAATATTTTTCTCAATATGCGGCATCGTGGCTGCGATATATATCCTCGACATTCTCAGTGGTGTCTTGCTGCCTTTCTTGGTGGCATGCCTGGTGGCATATATCCTCGAACCGATGGTGGAATGGAACATGCGTGTCCTACATACTAAACGTCGTTTCATACCCGTAGTGTTCACGTTGATACAAACTACCTGCCTTGTGGGGCTGTTTCTCTACCTCTTTGTGCCTTACGTGGTGTCGGAGACGACAGATATGGCTGAGGTGCTGCGTAAATATGCCACTACGAAGCTGGAGATACCATACATCTCCGACAATATCCACAAGTTCATACGCCAAAACGTCGATTTCAATAAGATAGCCAACTATCTCAACCAAGATCAGTGGGAACGTATTATCCGTGAGGCACTTAGCTCCTCATGGTCGTTTCTTAGCTCCGGTCTGGGATTCGTGATGGGTGTGATAAGCTGGCTCATCGTCTTCCTGTATATCATCTTTATAATGCTTGATTATCAGAAGCTTATGGAAGGTTTTCGTCAGTTGGTGCCCAATAGCCATCGCAGCGTGGTGCTCGGTATCTTCCACGACGTGAAGACCGCGATGAACAAGTATTTCCGCGGGCAGTTTATCGTAGCGTTCCTTGTGGGAGTGCTGTTTAGCATCGGTTTTCTGATTATCAAACTCCCTATGGCAGTGGCGTTTGGCTTGTTTATAGGATTGCTGAATATGGTGCCGTATCTGCAGCTCATCTCCTTCCCGATAGCGTTGTTCCTGTGTGTGGTAGCGTCGGTGACCACGGGCGTCCCCTTCTGGACCATGTTTTGGGAGTGTTTCGCCGTATATGTGGTAGTGCAAGCGTTGCAAGACCTGGTCATCACCCCGCGAGTGATGGGTAAAGTGATGGGGTTGAATCCCGCCATAATCCTATTGTCGTTGTCTGTGTGGGGCACCCTACTCGGGTTCCTAGGGCTGATTATAGCGTTGCCGCTCACCACCCTTTTGCTCTCCTACTACGACCGTTACGTCGTCAACCGCGTCCCCCTCTCCGCCACCCCTGATACCGCCGACGATGCCCCGAAAAAGGATGATGAATGACGGGGCTACGCCGTACCTCTTCTATCAATACCATATTACCCGGGGTGTCGGGGGCTCTGCCGCCCTCACCCCAGGCTAGGTTTAATCCTACGGCGATGCCGTAGGATTAATGGCTACGCCATACCATGACTAAAGGCAAAATGTCGCTGCTAACACGTGGTATTGCGATGATGAATGAGGCGGAAATGGGGTATTACGTATGCCTAAACGTATTTTATCGTCAATTTCTTTGCTATTTGGCGATAGTTTACTATTTTTGCAGTTGGTAAATTGGAATATTATTCAAAGGATAACTGGAAAATGGAAATCCTTACCAACGGATTTGTGATGAATATAAAGAAATTAGCAAAAATTTCAACCTTGATGTCAATGCTGTTGTGGGCTGTGGCTTGCGGCAGTGCTGATACTGCTGACGACGCCGAAGCAGTAGGCGCGGAGACGCATAAGGAGGCGGCGCGACAGAAGCCTGCCAACTATAAGATGCCCGATGATATGAGCGAGTATCGTAGCGACCTTTTCAGACATTTGTGCCAAGCGTTCAACGATAGCAACAAATATCAATACGCCCACGCCGAATATATGGGTATCACCCCCATTCATAGTATTCATGAGGCGTATAATGTCACTCGTCCGCTGGTGAAAATCCATGATAATGACCTATATAAGCTGGATAGCTTGACCCATTCGGTGCCCTTCTTGGTGCCGGAGGCCGCCGCCCTGCTTAGCGAAATTTCGCAGAATTTCCGCGACACTGTGGCTCGCCGCGGCTTACCCCCTTGTCGTCTGAGGGTCACCAGCTTGCTGCGCACTCCGGCGTCTGTCAAGAAACTACGCCGCGTGAACCGCAACGCCACCGACTCCTCGACACACCAGTTCGCCACCACCTTTGACATTGCTTACAACAATTATTACACCCCTACGGGTGACGATAAGGTGGATAATCCCCGCTACAAAAATGCCCTCGCGGAGGTCCTTTACGACCTTCGCAGTCAATACCGTTGCATGGTGAAGTATGAAACGCACTCCCCATGCTTCCATATCACTGTAATAAAATAGCTTCAAGCCAACCTTAAACATTGAGACGATGAAACAGGAAGAGAACCTACCCCAAAACTCAGAACAGACAGCGGAGAACGTTGCCCAAGAGAGCGTGACTGAGAGCCAATCAATAGCGGAAGCTACCGCGGCCCCTGCCGATGCTAACACTGAAAAACCGGTGAAAAAGCCATGGTGGCGCCGTGCCGTAAAGATTGCGGCGTGGTGCGTGGGTGGCGTGGCAGCGCTGATACTGCTGCTAATGGTCGCCATTACCATATTCTTGACACCGGAACGCCTCGGGCAGTTGGTCACCCAATATGCCGGAGAGTTTATCGAGGCGGATGTGAAGGTAGAGAGCATCGACTACACCATCTGGAGCAGCTTCCCCTACGTCACCGTGTCGGTGGATGACGCCACCGTGGTGGCAAAGACGCTTAAGCAGCTCCCCAAGACACTGCGCGACTCCCTTCCTGCCGACTGCGATACACTGGGTAGCATCAAGAGCTTCCATGGCCGTCTCAATCCATGGCCGTTGCTAATAGGTCGCATATCCGTTAAGGAGGTGAACCTCGACGGGCTGGCGCTAAACCTCGTCGCGGTCAATGACTCTGTAGCCAACTACCTCATCTCCAAGTCTGAAGAGGAGGAAGAGGAGGAGCCGATAAGCGTGCCCCATTTCACTGTGGAGCAGCTAAATATCACCAATACACAATATGTCAAATACTATAGTGCCGCCACTAAGGCAGCCGCGTTGGTGAACCTTCAAGATATGACGCTGAAAGACACCGACACCAGCAATCTGTATAACTTCGTGCTCAACGGTGACGTAGGGTTCACATACGAGGATATGGAGGTGCTGCGAGGCTTCCCCTTCCGTTTCAGCGGCAGCATGGCGTTTGACTTCGATCCCTTCCGCATCACGCTGGATAAGTATTCGCTCAATCTGGGCAACCTTATGTCGAAGGTGGATATGGATATGGAGATCAGCGACGACTCGCAGATACGCCGGTTTGACTATCAGATCAGCCCCTTCAGCGTGATGAAGTTCTTGCAATACCTGCCACCGTCGTTGCTACCTGATATGGATGGCATCAAGTCGGATATGAAAGTGCAGGCGTCGATAAGGCTCACCGCACCGTATCATTTCTCCTCAGAGAAGCTCCCCAGCTTTGCCTTGGATTTCTCCGTGCCCGATTCCTATGTGGCATATACCTTGGAGAATGTAGGCACATACAATATACATAACATCGGCATGCACGCCACCCTGGATTTCAATGGTGACGCGCCTGAGAAGAGCGTCTTTAAGTTGCCACTCTTCACCATAGCCGGAGATGGCGTCACCTTCGACGTCACTGCCTCCGCTACCAACATTATGAAGTCGCCCGACGTGGACCTCTGCGTGGAGGGTAACGCCGATTTCGCACAATTGTCGAAGTATGTTGCTAAGATGCTGGGCATGACCATCGCCGGTGCGCTCGATTGCGATATCGACATGAAGTTCAACTACGACGAGCTCATGGCAGGGGAGTACAACAAGATGAATATCAACGGCACCGCCGACATGAAAGGCCTCGCCTTCAATTATCCTGCCGAGGAGATGTCGATGAAGAGCCGCACAGCCAATCTTAAATTCGGCAACAAGGTGACCCGCCTGGGTAACTTTGTCAGCAATCAAGGGCTGTTGGCGTTCAGTGCCGATGTCGATACTCTTATCCTGAAGATTCCGGGCTACGACACCTCGCTTGGCGGCGTTTCGCTACGCGGTGGCACTACCCAGGCGATGCTCTCCCGCACCAACGAGAAGGAGATAGTGCCTCTCGGATTAGCCTTCGACGCCAACACCGTCAAGGCGCTCGCCGAAGCCGACTCCACACACTTGATGGGACGTAAGCTGAGCCTTACCGGCACCGTGGAGAAATACCAGAACAGCACCACTTCGCCACTGTTCACAGCCACACTCAAGGCCGGTGGCGTGGCATACCGAGACCCGACCATGTTTGGCGCGTTCAAGGATGTGGACGCCTCACTGAATATACACCTCAACACCAAGAAGAAAGGTAACCGTTCGGCACGTTATCAAGCGCGCTACGACTCCATCGCCAAGGCGCACCCCAACCTCTCTGCCGACTCTATCGCTGTCTTGGCGCGCGGATCCCGCAAGAAATCCAATTACTCCGAGAATGAAGTCGTCACCGTGGAGCTGGATAAGACCTTCAAAGACCTTATCCGCCAGTGGGACGTCAGTGGTAACGTCAAGGCGTCGAAAGGTGCCTTCGCAGCATATTTCTATCCAACCCGCACACGCATAGAGAACCTCAACATGGGCTTCTCCTTCGACTCCATAGCGCTTCGCAGCCTTACCATCAAGTCGCAGTCCAACGTGCTCAACGTCAAGGGTAAGATCACCAATCTGCGCCAGGCAATGCTGGGTAAGACCCGTCAGCCGATTAAGATGCGCCTTAGTGTCAATGCCGACACCTTGAATATCAATCAGATGGCGTCAACGTGGGAGCGCGGCGAGAAGCTGCAGCAGCAACTCGTGGCGTCAGGTAAGCTGCCTCCCGAGAGCGTGGAGCAGATAGAGAACATGGCCACCAACGCCGAGGCTACCTCCACCACCGACTCCTTTACCGTCATCGTGCCGCGCAATATCGACGCGGAGATGAAATTCAACGTCAAGAATGCTATTTATACCGACCTGTCGGTGTATGACATAGGGGCACGTCTGCAGATGCAGGATGGCGCCTTCAATATCGACGGACTTAAGGGACATACCGACTTCGGTAGCGCTTATCTCAATATGCTATACTCCACACGTGATATCAATGATATCCTGATGAGCCTCGACCTGGGCTTTGAGAAGATCGACGTGAATATGTTCTTCAACCGCTTCTCGCAGTTCAAAGAGATGATGCCTATCATGGAGAATCTCTCCGGCTTCGTCTCCGCCAAGGTGGCATGCAGCACCCGTTTGCTGCCTACCATGGACCTTGACTTCCCCTCCGTGAGAGCCGTGCTGGAGATACGCGGCAACGACCTCAAGGTGCACCAAGACGCGCTGATACGTAAGGTGGCGCGCCTGCTGCTCATCGGTAACCACGATATCAATATCAACGATATGCTTATCCAGGTATCTATCCACGACAACCTATTGGAGCTCTATCCCTTCCTCTTTGAGTTTGACCGCTATAAGCTCGGTCTGCTCGGCGAGAACGACTTCGATGGCAATATGTATTACCACGTATCCATCCTCAAGTCGCCGATACCGTTCCGTTGGGGTATCAATATCAAGGGCAACATGGATAAGTATAAGATCCGCTTCGGTGGTGCCAAATATCACTCCGACCAGGCTACCAAGCTTGTGAACCTAGTGGATGAACGCCGCGTCAACCTCGTCAAGGAGATGCGACAGTTTGTCAACAAAGCCATCAAGAAGGCTGCCCTCCATGATGTGGGTTCTCCGCAGTTGAATATGCTTAACAGTAAGGAAGAGACGGCGCCCTCCGACGCTACCCAGCTCACCTCTCCTATAAAGGTGTTGTTGCAAAATCAGAGTAAGCTCCAGGAGATACTCGACGCACGTCAGGCAGAGCAGCAGTCCGCCACTACCACCGCCACCTCTTCCAAGAAGAAAAAGAAGAAATAAACTATCATAATGGATAATATGAAAGACGCTATACGTCTATACAATGAGCGCACCGGCAGGGTATTGACCCCCAAGGTGGCGCTTATTGATATGGATGGTGTGCTGTATGACTCGATGAAATACCACGCTCTCTCATGGCAAACGATGATGCGTGAGGTAGGTTTGGAGCTGGACGCCAACGAGTTCTATTATTATGAAGGTATGACGGGACGCCATACCATCGACCTTATATTCCGTCGCGAGCTGCACCGCGGTGCCACCGTGGAGGAGCAGACTCGTCTGTATAAGCGCAAGACGGAGCTGTTTGTGTCGTTGGGTAAGAAGGAGATGATGCCCGGCGCCGACCGTATGCTCAACACCCTTCGCCAGGCAGGTATCCGTCGTGTCCTCGTCACAGGCTCGGGCCAGACATCGCTGCTCGACGCCATAGAACAGGACTATCCCGGCATCTTCCTCAAAGGTGACCTTATCACCGCCCACGATGTAGTCAATGGCAAGCCGGATCCGGAGCCGTATCTGCGTGGCCAGGAGCGTGCTGCAGTGGCGCCACACGAGGCTATCGTTATAGAGAATGCCCCCTTGGGCGTGAAGGCAGGTCATGCCGCAGGCTCCTTCACCATCGCCGTAGCCACCGGCCCTATCCCGCATGAGGAGCTTTATGCCGCCGGTGCGGATATCGTATTCCCCTCCATACCCGACTTTGCCGAGCATCTCCCCGAGTTGCTGGAGGCGTGCGCGGAGCTTAGCACGAAGTAACGAGGCCCTATTTAATAAAAATCCAATCACATGGCAGATAATTTCCTCGAGAGACGCATGGAGGAGCTTCAGCAACAGAAGCGCGGCGCCTATGCACCCTCCACACGTCAGAAAACATCACGCAGCAGCGCCGCGCATCGTGGCGCGCTCTACGACAAACGAGTATTCGTCACCGGTGGCGCCCATGGCATCGGCAGGGCTATGGTCAAGACCTTCCGCGATGCCGGTTGCCGGGTAGCTTTCTGCGACATAGACCAACGGCGCGGCACCGAGACAGCGCAAACGCTGGGCGCCCGTTTTTATCCACTTGACGTCACCGATGTGGAGGCGTTGAGACATGCCATGACGCTATTAATAGAGGACTGGGGCGACATTGATATCATCATTAATAATGTTGGCGTGAGCGAGTTCGCACCACTTACGGAGTGCGACGTGGAGGCGTTTGAACGAGTGTTGCATACCAACCTACGTCCGGTCTTTGTCACAGCGAAATTCCTTGCTGAGCATCGCCGAGAGACGGCCTACGGTCGCATCATCAATATCGCATCCACGCGCTACGCCATGAGCGAGAGTGGCACGGAGGCGTATGCCGCTTCCAAGGGCGCGATAGTGTCGCTCACACACGCCTTGATGATGTCGTTAGCGCCATTGGGTATCACCGTCAACGCTATCTCCCCCGGGTGGATAGATTGTGGCGATGGTAGCGATTTACGCCCCGTGGATCATAGCTTCCATCCCTCCGGCAGGGTGGGCAAGCCGGCTGATATTTCCCGTGTGGCGCTGTTCCTGGCGCATCCCGACAACGATTTTATCAATGGTGAGAACATTACCGTGGATGGTGGTGTCACTCGCAAAATGATTTATCCTGAGGAGTGAAATTCGACTAAATATAAAGGGTTACCCTCATAAAACTTATAATAAGGATAAAAAATAGGCTACGATGACATCGCATCATCGTAGCCTTTCTAAATATACAAAAAAACTCTGCTATTAGCCACAGTGCCAGTATTTGTGAACCACTTTGGATAGCTCATCCTCTTTGCCTTTCAGGTCGGCACGTAGAGTGCGGTCGTTGAAGGCGTGGAGTTTCTTGATGATGCCGTCGATCATTTGAGCGGAGAAAACACCTTTCTCCTCAAAGACAGCGCGGCTAGCTTCCAATTGGTCCGCAGAAGCGCAACAGCTGTCGGGAAGAGACTTGAGCTGTGCGAGTTTCTCTTTGTTTTCGTCGTTGTGAATGTTGACGCTTACGTACATCTCCTCGGCGCGGCGTAGGGCATCGGGGTTCTCGAAGCCTTTGCGTGCTGCCACCACCATACCGGCTATTAGCTGATAGATGTCGGCGGAGCAGTCGGCGCTACGCAGCTCTGCTGTCTGTTTTTGTGGTGCGGGGAAGATGTCGTCTTTCTCCAGCGGGTTTGCTTGTGAGCACATATCGTTTTCGCCGGTCCAGCCCAGAGGCACGCGTACCAATACGGAACGGTTGCGGTCGCCCCAGCATACCGATGTGGGAGCCTCCTGGTGAGGTACCAAGCGGAAGTAGCTGGTGGGAACTTTGTTGCCGAACGCTGTGATGGCGGGAGCGTACTCCAGGATGCCTGCGATGGCCTTCTTGGCGATGTCGCTGAGGTTGGCGCCTTCGGTCATCATGTTTTGGTCGCCCTTCATCACTTTGAAGTGGATATGGAGGCCGGAGCCTGCCTTGCCGGTGGTAATCTTCGGTGCGAAGGTCACGTCGTAGCCATGTTTAGCACCGAGGGTGCGGATGATCCATTTGGCGATCATCAAGTTGTCGGCGGCCTGCAATGCCGGTATGGGGAGGAACTCTATCTCGTTCTGTTCATAAACCTTGTCGAATATGGTGAAGTTGCCCACCTCGTTGTGGCCGTATTTGATTTGGCCACCGGCTTGTGCGATGAGGTGCATGCAGTGTGTGCGGAAGTCGTTGAATTTAGCGAAGGGTGCTGACTCGTGGTATCCCTTCTGGTCTGATGCGGGGAAGAGACCGTCTGTGTTGGAGATAACGTAGTATTCCAACTCGCCCATGGCGTAGAAGTCCATGCCTGTTACTTCGCGGAAAGCCGCGCATGCTTTGCGCAGGGTGTGCTCGGGAGATGTGGCAAGCGGGTTGCCATCTTTGTCAAAGAAAGAGCCGAGCATGGTGATAGTGGGTATCTCGGCGAACGGGTCCACGAAGGCTGTGGAGTAGCGGGGGATGACGTAAAGGTCGCTGTTGCCGGCTTCGATGAAGGGGAACAGGCTGGAGCCGTCCACGCGCTCGCCGAAAGTGAGGATTGAATCCAGATACTCCTCGGAGTTGATGACGAAGTTGAGGGTTTTAAGACGATTGTCATCGGCGGGATACATGAAGTTCACCATTTGGATGCCATTCTCTTTTACGAAGCGAATGATGTCGTCCTTGCGAAACTCAGAAGGGTCCTTCTGAAGAAAGCGGACTACTGCGTTAGGGCAGAGGTTAAAATTTTGTGTTGTCATGGTTATTATAATTGGTATTATTTATAGGTTAGCGCTTTTTCCGTGCGCAATTAGTTAGCATTTTCGCTTATACGCTGAAAAAAGTATGCAAACTTAGCTAAAAAAACGATATCTGCAAAATAAAAGTGATAAATTTTTTTGAGCATATTTTTTCGTGAGTGATAAAGAAAAAAGTTTTATGTTGTAAACGATTGAATATTAATGAAGTATAGCTTGAGATGCGGAATTATTAGAAAAAAGATGATAAAAAAGTTGTCGAAAAATTTGGTGGGTAACGAAAAAAGTCGTAACTTTGCATCGCTTTTGAGGAACAACACTTCCTAAAAGCTATTAGGATTGTCTTATGGTGTAATGGTAGCACTGCAGTTTTTGGTTCTGCCTGTCCTGGTTCGAATCCGGGTAAGACAACTTAGGAAGCCCCTTTAGATGCTTGCATTTAAAGGGGCTTTTGCTATCTCCGCTCATTCCCCGGTTTAAAGACCTGCCCATGAAACCATATGGGGTCAGTAGATTTTTAGTGGGGATAGACCATATGCCTCTGGGGTCAGTGGCGTAGCATAAGCCGTTGTAATAAAGATGTTGGTCT
>CAZLJS010000053.1:0-10176 GCA_964559895.1 uncultured Sangeribacter sp. | reverse complement strand
TAAGCGCCACATACGCATTGACACGTATATGGCGCTTAACATTTATGGTTATGGGGTATTATAATGCGGGATAAGATGTTTTGGCTCCCTGCATGATACCTTCGAGCCATTCCGTGCGGATGACCTTCATGCCGTTGCCACGGCTGAAGATACCAAAGTTCTCGGAGCCGTTACCAAAGGCGTTGTTGTCCCAAACAAATGGAGCGATACCGTTGGCTTTGGCTGTGGAATAGACTGTCTGAAGATAGTATTTCTGGCTCTCTACTTGGCGAGCGACCTCGGCTGTAGTACCTTTAGTGTGGTATGCCACACCGGTCTCACCCATGATGACACCGAGGCCTTGTGCGTGCCATTTCTGTGCCATCTGTGAGAACAACGCTGCCATATCCGCCTCTTGAGAATAGGATGATATGCCATACTGCGCATAATCCTTTCCCCAATAATATACTGTGCAGCTACCACAATAGTCATAGGGATCATAGTAGTGATACTCAACGCTTAGACGCTTCTCCACCACATCAGCAGGTGCTACAAAACCGGCAATACCATAGCTCGGATTAGCGGAATATGTCTGGAGCACAAGGTTGCGGTACCAGTTTTTGCCACCGGTGCTACGCACAGCTTTCACGAAGTCCTGGTTGAAGCCATTCTGTACGTTGTAATTCTCCTCTGTAGGAGCCGCCCAGTTGACATTCACCTCATTAGAGCAAGCGAAGAGCAAGTGCTCGTCGTAATCGCGGAAATAGGTAGCGATATTGCGCCATAGCGCTGTTTCCTTCTTGGAGATAGCTTCCGCCTCAGCATAGAAGGGGTGATTCTCCATCCATAGGTCGTGGTGTGTATTGATGATGACATACATGCCATTGTTGACGCAGTAATCCACCACCTCTTTGACACGTGCTATCCAGCGACTATCTATCTCCATGGTCTCCTCATTGGTTACATGTGGATACCAGCGCACAGGGATACGCACAGCATTGAATCCGGCATTCTTGAGTGCCACAATCATATCATTGGTAGTCTTAGGGTTACCCCAAGCTGTCTCCCATTCGTTGCGATCCTGCATCCATACATCCTCCCATGTCTGAGTATTGTCGTTCCAAGTACCTCCGCAGCTCTCAAAGGAGTTACCAAGGTCCCAACCGGCATATATCTTGTATGTCAAGGGGATAGCGTCGAGGTCCATACCTGTCTTATCTGGTGATAGATCGGGGGTTATACTGATGGTTGATTTAGCAGTGGTGAATTTCACGGTAAAGTCTGCGATGGTATTGCCACTCGCGTCAACGATAGACTTGGTGGGCACTATAAGCTCATAAGTTGTTGACTGTGAGACATTGTGCAATGCAATAGTGACTTGCGAACCGCTGTAAGTGATATCGTCACTGATGTTGGAACCATTGAGGGTAATATACTTATAACCCATAGGCTGCACCTTTACGGTTTGGTTGAAATTAAGTTGAATCTCAGTGATATCGGTGCTAACATCTGTGGCACCGTTAGCGGGTGTGGATGAGAGGAATTTCAGTTCCTCGGCAGGCTCGTCGCCGCCATTACTGTCGCTACACGAAGCGATGAGGATAGGAACAATGAGGAGTAATAAATAAAGACAGGTCTTTTTCATGATGGTTAATTGATTAAAGTAAAGGAAGACGCCATCAAGACGTCTTCCCTTTATAGATTCTATAAGTTTAAGCTTTAATGTTCGGTTCTTCAAGACCGAGGTGTTTTTTACGGTCAATAACTTTAAGCCAGAGACCGATCAAAAGTGCGGCCACGCCCAAACAAGCGAGCATAACCAGAGGCCATGTATAATCGAAGCTTACCGCAGCATCTTCGGCGCTTATGGCACCGCTGTTGACTTTCTCTACAAGGTCGGTATTGGTATTAGTCAACACTTTACCGATTAGCAAGGGGAAGAGCCACAAACCGATGTTCTGAATCCAGAAAATCAAGGAGTAAGCAGAACCGATGATTTTAGCATCTACCAATTTAGGCACTGAGGGCCACAAGGATGCGGGTACCAAGGAGAAAGAAGCGCCAAGGACAAGGATGGTGAGGTATGCCACAGTCACACCACCTACGGTGTTGCCTTTGAACATTGGAAGGATAAAGGCGAATGTCAAGTGACACGCAATCAAGAGCAATGAGCCGAGCACAAGCATTGACGCCGCTTTACCTTTGTGGTCAACATAGCTACC
This sequence comes from uncultured Sangeribacter sp., assembly GCA_964559895.1. Classification (GTDB taxonomy): domain Bacteria; phylum Bacteroidota; class Bacteroidia; order Bacteroidales; family Muribaculaceae; genus Lepagella. The sequence continues at coordinate 7,975 of CAZLJS010000053.1, read as the reverse complement.
AAGGATAGGTGTGATACCTACTGCCAACAAGGGGAACACTGCGAAGATGGAGCCTGCGGACTGGCACATATAGCCCATGTAGCAGTATGCCACCAAGGCGATAATCGCCACAGCCATCAAACCATATTTCTTAACTTTATCTTTGGAGAAGTTGCTTGCGAAAGCGCAACCTGCCATGATAAGCATTACTACATATTGCACATAAGTGACTGTCTGTGATGCCCAGAAGGAGCCCTCTTCAGGAGCTACGAAGGTGAGGTTGCACTGAAGCATATTCACCGCATATTTCTGGAAGGGGAAGATAGCTGAGTAATAGAGCACGCAAAGAAGCGCTACCAACCAGAAGCCCATGCTAGAGAGGATTTTGCCGATATCCGATACTTTGAAGGGGTCATCTTTCTCCTCAGCCTCATGTGTCTGGTTGTCTAACTTCTTATCCATAAAGAAGTAAACGATAAACATGATAAGGGCGATGAAGAGTAATACCAATCCAAAGGCTACTGAACGAGACACGTCAACATGGCCTCCCATCTTGGCAAACATCGGTGAGAAGATCATACAGGTAGCGACACCTAGACGGGCAAGCGCCATCTCAGAGCCCATCGCCATAGCCATCTCACGGCCCTGGAACCATTTTACGATACCACGTGAAACGGTGATACCTGCCATCTCCACGCCGCAACCAAAGATCATAAATCCTACTGCGGATAATTTAGCGGATGCGGGCATACCCTCGTAGAAGGGTGAGATACCCAACTCGTCGAAACCGGGGATATAATTTAGATGTGTGGTGAACCATGCTTCAAGAGCTGTGCCTTGGAACATCTCAGTCAGCGCATACCAGTTGATGGTGGCGCCTACAAGCATTACAAATCCTGAAAGGACTGCGGTGAAACGTACGCCCATCTTGTCGAGGATGATACCTGCGAAGATGAGGAAGAAGATAAACACGTTGAGGAAGGTCTCAGAACCTTGCATAGTTCCGAAGGCGGTAGAGTCCCAACCACGGGATGACTCCAAAAGGTCCTTGATAGGCGACAAGATATCCATGAAGACGTAGGAGCAGAACATTGCGAATGCGAGCAATCCCAATGCCAACCAACGTGCCCATGCTTTGTCGCGAAGGACTTCGCCGTGTGAAGCTAGTGTTGTTGTTGCCATTAATTATTTGTTATTTTTGTTTTAGTTAATTCATTTTGAAATTAAGTTACAAAAATACGAAAAAATTTTTAATATGAACTTTTAAGAGGTCATTTCGGTTAATTTTCTTAAACGTTAAACCTTAATCTTAGTTATATGACACAAACCTACAGAGCAATTCTCCGTCGTGGGACTTTGCTATTTTTCATCACTATCAGTTTGATTGTCAGAGGAGAAAGCCTTGATTCCTCGCAGCAATGGTGGCACGGTTTTGAGGATCCGGTACTGCTATCACTGATAAACATTACCATTGAAAATAATTACGACGTAGCCATGGCGTTGAAGCGTGTGGAGGTGAGCCGTCTCGCCCGTCAACAAGCCATGTCGGGTTACTACCCTACTATCTCCGGCAACATAGGCTGGGATAAGGCGCGTTCGTCGGGCTATACAACGGTGGCAAAATTGCGTGAAAAGACCACCGACTATTTCTCGTTGGGGCTCAGCTCATCGTGGGAGATAGACCTCTTCGGCAAGATACGACGCAAGGTGGAGGAGCAAGGTGCGACATGGCAAGCCACCAAAGCAGAATACGATGGAACTATCATCAGCGTAACAGCAGAACTAGCAAATAGTTACATCAATCTCCGCACATACCAAGAGGAACTGGAAGTGGCAAGGCATCTATTGGAGTCGGAGACCAACGTGATGGATATCGCAGAGGCGCGGCATGAGTGCGCACTGGCATCAGGGCTCGACGTAGCGCAAGCTAAAGCAGTATATTACAGCACCAAAGCATCAATACCATCGCTGAAGGCTTCCATTGACACGTCTATCAACAGTATCGCACTACTCAGCGGGGTAGATAAGGATGAACTGGAGGAGATGCTTGGTGGCGTGCCCCGCATACCACAGTATTCCGGACTGATAATCACCGAGATACCTGAGTCGTTACTGATGCGTCGTCCGGACGTGGTTGCCGCGGCATATCAGGTGGACAGCTATGCAGCAGCAGTGGGTGTAGCAAAGAGCGCTTATCTCCCTTCGTTGACGCTCGACGCCTCTATTGGCACAGCATCACACCGTATTAAGAATATATTCTCTCACGACGCTCTCACATATAGCATCGCCCCAACCCTTTCATGGACTCTTTTCACCGGATTCAGCCGCAAATACGCCACAGCACAAGCCGAGGAACAGCTACGAATCGGCAGGGACAACTACGACCTCACCCTGCTCACCGCCGAGGAGGAGGCCAACAATGCTTTGGCTAAATATCACTATTCTCTGACACGTATAGGCCTACTCAACAGCGTATTGGCAGAAAGTTCCAAGGCCTTCAACTTCGCGCTGGACCAATACAAACAGGGATTGTCGGCATTCATCAACGTGGTAGATGCACAAATCAACCTGCTTAACTACAACAACCAACTGATAGAAGAGCGAAGCAATGCCCAGTTGGCATTAGTGGCGCTGTACCAAGCGCTTGGTGGCGGTTGGGTATATTAATCTTAACGTAACATAAACTACTGAATATGAGAAGAAACTATTTCAACCTAATGATCTTATTACTGCTGATAATAACCGCACAAAGCTGCAAAGAGGTGAAAGCATCAGCAGAAGACGAGGCTATGCCTGTCGATGTCAGCGAAGTCATCACCGACTCCATCACGCTACACCGCAGCTATCCGGGGATACTTAAATCTGCAGCGACGGTCAACGTTGTGGGTCGCGTCAATGGCATCATACTGCGACAACTGTACAAGGCAGGTGAATACGTCACCAAGGGCACTCCCCTATTTGAGATTGAAAAAACGATATATGTCAACGCTGTCAACGAAGCGGCGGCGCAACTCGCTACCGCTGAGAGTGAATATGCCTATAACTCACGTGAATACAGCGCCATGACGAAGGCTTACGCAAAGGATGCCGTAGCGGAGATGGAGGTGATTCAAGCTAAAAGCAATATGCAACAGTCTGAGGCGGCTATCAAGTCGGCACAAGCGGCACTTAGCGACGCTCAAACAAAACTAAGCTACTGCACCGTGGTGGCGCCCGTATCGGGGTTTATCTCCGACTCTCCATTTAATCCAGGTGGGTATATCAGCGGCGCCGACTCTCCGGTGACGCTAGCCACTATCTACGACAATAGTTCGCTGCAAGTCAATTTCAACATCGAGGAGGACTCCTTTGTGGAAATCTTCGATGAGGCCAAGGCGCGCAATGTTTCTATGGAGGATATACCGCTGATATTCAACGACAATCTTCTCCACAGCTACACCGCGGCGATCAGCTATATGGCGCCAAACGTGGATACCTCAACAGGTACGATACTGCTCAAGGGACGCATCCAAAACCCCTACAACGAGCTTAAATCGGGGATGTACGCCACGGTAAGACTGCCATATAAGCGACTACCTCACGCACTATTGGTGAGGGATGCAGCTATCTCCACCGATCAACGAGGGAAATACCTCTATACCGTCAACGACTCCAACCGTGTGGTATATACCCCTATTGAGGTTGGCGAACTGTATCAAGACTCACTACGTGTGGTGCTGGATGGTATAAAACCGAGTGACCGATATGTGACAAAGGCGCTACTGAAGGTGCGTCCGGGGATGCAAGTTAAACCGCTAAACAGATAAGGGATATGTTGTCGAAATTCTTTATACGGCGACCTATATTCGCCATAGTGATAGCGATATTGATGGTGTTGGTGGGGATAGTCTGTTTCCACACCCTCCCCATCGCTGAATACCCTGAAATCACACCACCTACAGTGATGGTCACCGCCACATATCCCGGTGCTGATGCCAATACTGTGGCTAATACCGTGGGTGAGCCTATCGAGGAGGCCGTCAATGGTGTCGAAGGGATGATGTATATGAGCTCCGAATCAGGCTCAGATGGTAGCTATAACCTCACCATCACTTTCGAGATAGGCACCGACATCGACGATGCCACGGTAAAGGTGCAGAACAAAGTGTCGCAAGTGCAATCCACATTGCCTGAATCTGTCATACAGCAAGGCGTAAGCGTCAACTCCCAATCCTCGGATATCCTTCTATTTATGGCTATCGAGAGCGCACCTGGCTACGACTACGATGCGCTATATCTGGCCAACTACGCCGAGTTGAACATCGTCGATAACATCTCACGCATAGAGGGTGTGGGTGGCGTTACCGTCTTTGGTGGTGACAACTACAGTATGCGCGTATGGCTCGACCCGCAACAGATGCGTATCCGTAAAGTGACACCGGGTGACGTAAAGAGCGCTATCGAGGCGCAAAACATCGATGTGTCGGCAGGTGCCGTAGGTGCCCCTCCCGGGGACAACAGCGCCGATTTCCAGTTCACCCTCACCTCACAGGGTATGCTCAAGACGCCCAAGGAGTTTGGCGACATTATCATCCGCAGCAACGACGATGGCGGGCTACTACGACTTAAAGATATCGCCACGGTGGAATTAGGTAGCGAGACTTATGGCAACATAGCGCGTCTTAACGGCAAAGAGACGGCGTTTGTGGCTGTAAATCAGCGCTCAGGCGCCAATGCTTTGGAGGTATCCAAGGGGGTTAAAGCCGAGATGGAACGGCTTTCCGAATACTTTCCCGAGGGGGTAAAATACAGCCTCATCATGGACACCACCCAGTATATCACCGCATCGATAGAGGATTTGGCAATGACATTTGCTGAGACTACTCTCATTGTGATGATAGTGATACTACTCTTCCTGCAAAGCAGCCGCGCAGTCATCATACCGATGCTCTCTATACCTGTCTCCATCATCGCCACATTCGCCGTGATGAAAGTGTTAGGATTTAGCATCAACACGCTCACGCTCTTCGGGTTAGTATTGGCCATCGCTATTGTAGTAGATGACGCCATAGTAGTGGTGGAGAATGTGTCGAGACTCTTGCAGCAGGATAAGTTGAAGCAGCAGGAGGCCGCCGAGGTGGCGATGAAGGAGCTGCAAAGCCCCATAATCGGCGAGGTGCTGGTATTGATGTCGGTGTTCATCCCCACAGCGTTCGTCAGCGGCATCACAGGGGAGCTTTACAAGCAATTTGCTCTCACCATAGCCGTCTCCACCTTCTTCTCAGGTGTCAACGCCATCACCTTCACTCCGGCAATGTGCGCACTATTTCTACGCCCCACCAAACCGAGTCGTTGGTTCGTTTATCGCTGGTTCAACAAAGGGTTTGGAGCCTCGTTAGCGCTATATATGCGTATCATCGGGCACTTCCTGAAGCGGCCATGGGTGGCTCTGGCTACATTTATTCTCATCACACTAATATCCTTCTGGGGCTTCATGCAGATGCCTACTTCATACATTCCGGAGGAGGATATGGGCTACTTCATGACCTCCGTGGAGCTGCCGCCCGAGACATCGTTGCCGCGCACTGATGCCGTCACTAAAGGTATCGCGGAGAGTATCGCCTCTATACCGGAGGTGGAGAACGTTATTTCCGTCTCCGGGCACTCCTTCATGGGTGGCTCCGGCACTAATATGTCGGGATGCTTCGTGATGCTCAAGCCTTGGAACGAACGTAAACAACGTGACCAAAAGGTGGATGCTATCATGGCTCGTGCCGACCAACTGACATCGCAGTTCCAAGAGGCGGTGACATTCTCTCTCAATCCGCCCTCCATCCCCGGACTTGGCAATGCGTCGGGACTACAGATGAAGATACTGGATATCAACAACTTCGGCGCCGCCGAATTGGCAACCGGCGTCAAAGATATGCAGCTGGCAGCCAAGGATAGCAAGGTAATATCCTCACTGACATCACTTTACCAAGGCGAAGTGCCGCAATACGACATTCTCATCGACCGCGACAAGGTGGAGCTGTATGGCGTGGATATTAATGATGTTTATTCCGCATTATCATCCTTCATCGGAGGAAGCTATATCAATGACTTTGAGGAGTTTGGCAGGATGTATCAGGTCAAGATTAGCAGTGAGGGTAGCGCACGTAGCCACGTGGATGACGTACTAAAGCTTAATGTACGCAATAGCAGCGGCGATATGGTGCCGTTTGGTTCCTTTGCGAGCATCACACCGGGCAACGGAGAGTCGCAGGTGAGCAGATATAATATGTACACAAGCGCCTCTGTGACAGGAAGTATCCGTAAGGGCGCCAGCAGTTCCCAGGGCATCGCTGCCATGGAGGATATGATGCACACCACGCTGGGCGACAACTACTCCTATGCATGGACAGGTGAGGCGTATCAAGAGACACAGTCTGGAGCCTCTATCAACCTAATGCTGCTCTTTTCTGTGATAATCACGCTATTGGTATTGGCGGCGCAATATGAAAGCTGGACAGACCCTATTGCCGTAATAATCGCTATGCCCACGGCTATCCTCGGTGTGGTCCTCGGCACGCTATTGATGAAGGAGAGCGTGAGTATCTACACTCAAATCGGCATTATCCTTCTGCTGGGACTCTCGGCGAAGAATGCTATCCTCATCGTGGAGTTCGCACGTGATTATCGCAAGGAGGGGATGGATATCACCGAGGCGGCGCTGAAAGCCGGAGAGGTGCGTTTCCGACCAATCATGATGACTGCGTTTGCGTTTATCCTTGGCGTGATGCCTATGCTGTTTGCCAACGGGGCCGGTGCGGGTTCAAGGTTATCTATGGGTAGCGCCGTAGTCTTCGGTATGCTTGTCAACGCCGTAGTGGGAACGCTATTCATACCAAACTTCTGGGTCATATGCCAACGATTTGGAGAGCGCTACTTCGACCGATTCTTCCGCATGAGACAGCATATCAGTCCTCGTCGGGAAGACGTAGGCGTGTAAAGGAGGCTCTAGAGCCAAAGAAGAATAGTAGCACTCCGGCGAGCTGCATGGCAGCTGCTACCCAGAACGCTGATGCGTAGGAGACATATTCCGACATAAAGCCACCGGCAAGGATACCTAGTCCCATGCCACAATCCCACGAAGTAAGAATGGAGGAGTTGGCGGTGCCGCGCTGGTCATGACGTGCCACCTTGATAAACATATTAAGGAATGCAGGATACATGTGGCCATTGCCCAAGCCTATCAGTGCCGCGGAGAGGTAGTAAGCCCACAGCTCCCCTACCGCTACAAATAGCGTATATCCTACCAACGACAACAACACACCCATGGCGGCGTTCTGCAGGATTCGTCCTTTGCGGAGCGCCGCTGACCCTTGTATGCGCGAGAAGAACAGCCCCAAGGAGAGTATCATAAAGAAGGTGCCGGTGCCATTGGTGATACCCAGTTCCGATTTGCCATAGATGGCTACATAGTTGGACATGATGCCCCAACACATGCCGAATAGCGCTATGTTAAGCGCCATTATCCATGCTTTAGTAAGGAAGAAACGGTCAAAGCTAATCTTCTCTTTACGCCTGACTATGGGGCGTTGCGGCAACTTGATAGTTGAGACAGCCAAGAGTCCCACAAACGCCACTGCCAATGCTATCCAGAACAATAGGGTGAAGTCGTCTGTGGCACCATATATCCATATACCTACCGAGGGAGCGAACGCCATTGCCAGGTTATTGCTAAGGCCGTAGTAGCCAATACCTTCATTGCGTCGTTCAGAATGTAAGGAGTCGATTGCCACAGTGGAGTTGGCTACCGTGACAGCGCCGAAGGGGAGGCCATGGAGTGTGCGCACGATACCAAACATGAGCAACGTGCCCGCTGCCAGATACCCCGAAAAGAGCGCGAAGAAACAGAAGAAACAGACCATCAGCACTTTATGTCTGTTGAAGCTATCTACCACAAACCCACTGAAAGGTCTAACCACCAAAGCCGCTATGACATAGCCGGATAACACCATTCCCATGGTGTCCT
>CAZLJS010000052.1:0-10444 GCA_964559895.1 uncultured Sangeribacter sp. | reverse complement strand
CTGGCTAAAGGCAAAAGCAGGAGCTTTTGAACAGAACAGCTCCGCACGGGGAAAGGACAGGCAGGGGGCTATGATATCAAAAGCAGCAAAAAAGAGAAGAAAAGCGAAGAAGGGGGCCGGGCGGCATCACCAACCCAAAGAGGTGAAAGGCTAGGAAGGGGCTAGGAAGGGGCAGCGGATCAGATGGGGATGGCGCTAGACACAAGGCTACCGCCAGGCAACTTCGGGCTTGCGCCCTCAGCACTGCTAAAGCTAGGCCTTGCGCCCTAGCTTTAAGGGGAAGGCGGGGAAGGGGAGGCTCTGCTAACATGCGGAGACAAACAGGGGGGAGCGAAAATAGCAGACTCAAAGAGTGGGAAAATAGCAGACTCAAAGACTAGGAAAGGATGGCTAAAAGCAGTAGCTTGGGAGGGATCAGTTATGCATGGAGAAAGGGTTGGGATATAAAAATGCCGGGCGATCCGTGAGGACAGCCCGGCAACTCAAGGGAATTTATTTAGTTTACTTTACCATCAGTTTGGTAATAGCTTTACCAATCTTAACAATATATACACCGTTGTTGACGGGTACTTTGGCATCGCCTTTGCCTACGTATATGAGTTTGCCATCGAGTGATGATAGCTCTACACGGGCATCGGCTGCGTTGGAGATTATGATGACGCGGTTTTCGGCGGTCACGCTGAGCTTGCCGTTGACTTTACCTACTGATGTGGTGTCAACTTTGGCGGGACCGGCGGCCTTTGACTCACCTCTATCTTCGTAAACGGCACTTACGTGGTATTCGTAAACGCCTACGCCTGGATTATCGACGAATGATGTGCCTTGGATCGGGGTGTCGGTGATCTTCTCGCCGTTGCGATATACGTTGTATCCGATCGGGTTGATATCTTCGCCATCGCCTGTGGTGTAGGTGACGTCGTCGATCAATAGGAAGAATGCGTCTGTGGCGTAGCTGCGGATAGCGAAGTATTTAGCGCCTTGCGGTAGGTCGGCGGTGTATTCAGTCCAGTCGGATGAGATATCTGCGTATTTTGCTATTGAGATGAACGCCTCAGTGTCGTTGGTAGTGGTTGAGTAAAGCAGCTCGATAGATTCGGGATAGTTGGAGCTACCACTGCAAGCCCAGAATGATACTGTCTGTGCGCTACCGCTCAGTTGTGGTGTTATTGCCCAGTCGTCAACGGTGCTGCCATTGTAAGCGAACATAGAGAGCAAGCACTTGTCGTAGGTGTGAGCTTCAACGCCGCTGATACCAAGGGCGGTGATGTCAGTTACGAAGAATGAACCGGTTGTTTCGCCGGCAGAGATGCCCGGGACTTCATATCCGGAGATAGCGCCAAGCGATTCGCCATCGCCATCCACGAATGTCCAGTCGCCATAGGTGGTGTCGCCGGATTCGCCATCTTCGAACGATTCAGTGACAACTCCTGTGGGAGTTGGTGCGGCAGCTGTCCAGGTGACGTTGATGCTGTTGTCATCGTTGGCAGAGGCAGCGACGTCTGTAGGCGCGTTGAGATATGGAAATTTGATCTTAACGGTAGCTTCCTTGGTGGTATTGTTGCTTTGGTTTAGGTCGGCGGCATAGTTAACCACAGCGTAATATGCGTTGGTAGCATCGTTGGATGCGTTGAGTGTCTGTGGGAATGAGAATGTCGCGGATTGTTCAGACTGGATATCAACACCGTCGAGGGAGGCTACAGATTTGCCATTGAGGAATAGCTCAACGGAATAGTCTGCGGCGCTGACAGCTTTACGGCCGTCGTTCAATACAGTGACATCGACGTTGAAATTGTCGTTGGGCTGAACGCTTGATGGAGCGGAGATGTTGTTGCCTATCAACTCATAGTCGAGAGCCTCATCCACGGATATAGCATCCAAGAGGAGGTAGGAGTAAGAGTTGCAAGTAGCGGTGAATCGAATTTGGATAGTTTTGCCTTTATATGCAGAGAGGTCGGTGTGGATCTTGTACCATCCTACGGCCGGTTCTCCACTGCCAGCCAATTCGTAAACGGAGGCGTTGCGGAGAGAAGTCCATTCGCCACCGATGGTTCTAACTTCCACTTCCAAGTTATTGTAATCGGCATTTTCGCTACCCTCATACCAGTTGTAAACGGCGAATGTGAGTTCGGGAACGGTAGTGTTAGAGAGGTCGATTTTACCGGAGAATAGGCTGGAGTATGCGCTGAAAGCGGTGAATCCGCAAGCGATGAAACCATTGTCGCCATCATATGGCTCGATACCGGATGATGAGCCATATATACTCCAACTAGCGTAGTTGGCGTTGCCCATGATGCCGAAGTTGTAGTGAGTCTCGCTATCTTGGAATGACTCGAAGAAAGGTGTTGAGTAAGCAGCGCCGCATGGTAGCATGTCGGAAGGAGTGATGTCGCCTTCACCGCGAGCAGAAACGGCGCTAATGCCAAGATAAACGAATTGTTGGTCGCCTTCATCGACGGCGTCGTAGTTGAAGTCGTATGACGTGAGATTGTCTTCGATGATAGCGTAGTCTTCAGTCATGAGGTCGCGGATCTGATAAGTTATCAGAGAAGCGTCCATAGGATTGCCGTTGATATCAGTGGTGACGGGGTCCCAAGAGACAGTGACGTTGCCCTCTTCGTTTTCAACGATTTTGACGTTGGTGACAGGTGCGGGATATGTGATTCCGACAAAAGCTGAAAGGGAGACAGTTTTACCGGCGCCTTCGTTGTTGTAGGCGGTAACGGTGTAGCTGTAGTCGCCATCTTCAGATACGGAGTCTTGGAAAGAGAGGTCAGCGCCAACCGCGGGAGCGTCGAATGTTTTGACGAGTTCATCGCCGCGAGCTATCTCAACTTTTGTCAAGGAAGAGAGGGCGTCGCCTGCGAATGTCACGGTAGGCGTGGTGAATGAAACGGTGACAGTCTTAGCGCCGTTGGCACCTGGAGTAGCCTTAGCGTTGGTGACAGCACCGGGGGCTGCTGTGGCGATGCCTGCTCCGATAGAGAGGTTCTTAGCGAAGAGGTAATAGCAGTCGGCATCGGAGCAGCCGTGGATACCTATATAATAGATTCCTGAGGTTTCGGGTATGAAGTAGTCGCCATATGTGACGAAGTCGGTGTGTCCGATTTCGGTCGGTTGAACGAGTGCGGTTGTCATCCCCTCGGCAGTGGGTTCGCTACCTACTTTGAGCTCAAATTTTTCGTTGCCCCACATAGAGGAGTAAGCAGCTATATCGGCAGTGATATAGTAAGCTTTTCCGGCTTCGAGTTTAACGGCGGGAGAGATTAACCAGTCGTCCATATCGTTGACGGTGCTATAGCGAGCATACATGCAGCTTGCGTTTTCGTAGTAACCCCAAGTGCAATTGTCGTTGTTAGCGTCAATGATGGTATAAGCGTCGGCGGCAGAGGCGTCTTCAAAGGTCTCGAGGTATGGCGGTATGATTTCACCGAGAGCGACCTTGTTGGAGGTTCCGACTTCAGAATTGTAGTCGCCCCACATGGCTTGTACGGTGTAGTAATAAACGGTCATATTGTCGGGTTTAGCCACGGCGTCGGTGAGGGTAGTGTCGGTAGTGGCTTCGGCGATTATCACCTCATCGGGATAGCGCACTACTTGGTATGTCATCTGGTCAAGGTCCATATAACCGCCGTTGATGCCTGTATCGACGGGGTCCCAGGAGATGGTGAATTTGCCGTCGGCGTAAGCGATAGCTACTTTAGGAGCGACAGGAGTGTCGTTGCCCACATATAAGCTTTGCTTAGCTTCGGGACCATTGCCCTCCTCGTTGGAGAGGATCACCACGAATTTATAAGTTCCTGCCTCGGGTACGGAGACTGGCACTTCAACGTGAGCGCCGAAGCTGGAAGTGCCGGATGCTATTTCAGTGCCGTTGGCGAGGATCTGGTAGTTGACATTGCCAGTTGAAGCTACACCGGCGTAGTTGAGAGCTGAGATGTCGAATTTAACGGTGCCGGAGAGGGCTCCTTTAGGAAATTCTACAGATAGGTTCTCAGGAGCGGCGGGAGCGCCGTCTTCGGGAGTCGCGGGAATGACGAGACCTACGATTTCGTCCCATCCTTCATAGATGACGTTGGATTCAGCGGTGGCTAGATCTACAGCCAGAAGATATGAGTAACCGGCTTCGTCGCATACAGACCAATAGAATTTATTGGACTTGACGTCGATTTCGCCGCCACCGAGGTATTTGGGTATATAACCTGTTTCTGCTACAAAAGTGGTGGCACCGGTGGCTTTATCTACTTTCAGCAGGTCGCCGTTGATGTCGATGGCATATGCTTGTCCGGAGGCATCAAAGGAGAAAGCTGCCCATTGGTCTGTGATGGGTGCGATTTCGGTTTTTGTCATATTGTCGAAATCTACTTTGGCGAAATTCAGAGAGGTGCCATCAGCATCCATGAAGCAGCCATATATGTCGCCGGTGACAGGATCTTTGTCCATGGCGTAGGATATCATAGATGTGTCGTCGAGATCCACAGATGTTTCCGCCCAGTCGTTGGCGGTGTCGTAGCTGTAGATGGTGTACCAATAGAAAAAGCCGTAGAGGGTTTCGATGACGGTGGTGCGGTAGATGTCACCATCCAGCACGGTACCATAGGCCGCTTGGCAAGCGTCGGTGATAAAAGAGAACTCGCCATCGGAGGTGATGTTGTAAACACCTAAGTCATTTGTGTTTGAATAGGTGATTGTGCCCCACATATTCACGGGAGCGCCTGCGAAACGTTGCGCTGAAGCTTTGCGTTGTTTCGGAGCTTTAAGGAGACCGGTGCGCATTTTTGCGAGTTTAGAAGACGCGACTGTTTCGGCGGTCTTCTTTGGCATTAGTTGCAGTGTCTTGGAAGGCTTTTGCGACGGCGCAACTTTAGTAGCGTGGATGCGCGCAGCATCGCGCGATGCTGCTTCTTTCTTTAGTGTAGTGCCTGCGTACGCTGACGGAGCCAGCAATAGGACAGAGGCAAGTAAACTAATCGTCTTAGATAGAATTCTACCCATATTATAATCCAGGGATTCCAAATTAATAATCGGGTATTGGCAAACGGAATCCTTTAATTTGTCAACCCTCAGATATAAAGATAGTTATACAGAAGCAAACACTGTATTAATAAAGTCTTTATCAGTTAGTAAGTGAATTGTTGGTTAGTGGAATCAACAATTAGATCTATAAGTTTACAAAGATATAAACTAATATATAAGGTAAACACGTCAAGTTGTTGATTAACAATTGTTAAATTAATATTTAACATAAAGATTGGCATAATGCAAGCACTATTAGGTTCAAAGCAAGCAAATACGTAGTTTTAATAGCAAAAAGAGAGGAAAATAATTTGAGAATTGTTGGTTTGATGTCATTTTATTGGGGCAAAATCATTACCTTTGCGATATAAACAATAGACATCATGGCAAAAGAAGAGATCACATACAACGACGCTATCAGCGAGTTGGAATCAATCATTAAGAGGATGCAGTCTGCGGATTGCGATATAGACAATTTGTCGAAATATGCGGCACGTTCTATCGAGCTGCTTAAGCTATGCCGCGCCAAGCTCACTAAGACCGATGAGGAGCTGAAGAAGTGCCTCGAGGAATTGGGCTAGCGGCGCTCCGAATATGCGCAAAAAAAATTGATTGTCTCGCGACAATCAATCTCAATTAACCTTAAAATCTAATACCATGAAAAACTCAATGCAAAGGTACAAACTTTTTTTGAAAGTATGTTGTAAAACATGTTTTTTCTTCGTGGATTTAGTATAGATTAACAAATGGGGCAATGTTATGTTAAATAAAAGGGAAGATATGTAAAGATGTGTGTATAAAGATTAATAAGACAGAAACTGTGGGAGCAAAATCCTGCGGATTTTGCACACGACGACAGCACGGCTCAACATAATCGCTGCGACGGTCCGGCGTAGTCTCAGCGACAGCCCAGCGCATTCACGACGACAGCAGGGCTTAGGTAATCTCAGTGACAGGATAGCTCAGCATAGAAGGCGCGGCGCATAATCACAGTAATAGAGCGGTCAGGCGTAGTCTTTGCTATAGCGCGGCGGAGCAAATTAATAATGAGGATGGTGAGGCAAATTAAATTAGAGGATGCCTAAAATAAAATTTATGGGAAGTTAACGTTGTGGAAAAACATTATTTAGTAATTTTGCATTTAAATATATAGAAATCCCGGAATTGAATGGAAGATAAAATCATAGCACGCCGGCAGGAACCGGACTCTCCCTCCACACTTAAAGAGTTTATACTGGCACGCTACACAGGGTTGACAGGAAATAAGGTAAACGGGCTTCTCAAGCGCGGTCAGGTTGCTATCAACGGCACTGTCACCAAGCAGTTTAATACAGAGGTGAAAGACACCGACACGGTTGAGATTAATTTCACCCGACCTTTTGTGGTGTTTAAGCATCCCAGAATGCAGTTGGTATATGAGGATGCGGATATCCTTGTGGCCAACAAAGGCTATGGCTTGCTCTCCGTGGGCAGAGGTAGCGCCAAGAAGGAGCTCACCGCCTATGATATTATGAAGGATTACCTGAAGACGGTCAACCCTATGAATAAGATATTTATCGTCCATCGTCTGGATAAAGACACATCCGGTCTTATGATGTTTGCCAAATCGGTGGAAGCCAAGGAGGCGATGCAGCATAACTGGAATAATATGGTGCTTGACCGCAAGTATGTGGCTGTGGTAGAGGGTATTGTCGCCAACGATGAGGGGGTGATACAGAGCTACCTCGGCGAGACCTCGCAGCATGAGGTCTATTCGTCGCAGAAGCCCGAGGATGGCAAGCTAGCCATCACGCACTATCGTGTATTGCGCCGTGGCAACGGATTCACGCTGATGGAATACTCGCTCGACACGGGCCGTAAGAACCAGATACGCGTTCATAGCCGAGAGCTGGGCCATCCCATCGTGGGGGACCGCCGTTACGGAGCCAAAGCATCTCCGATAGGCCGTCTCGCCCTTCATGCCCGCACCCTCAACTTCGCACATCCGGTCACCCGCCAACAAATGAAGTTTGATACCCCTATACCGGAGCGTTTCCTCAAGCTCGTCAAGACAGGTGGCGCCCCTCAAGATAAGAAATAATGAGATTTAGTTACCCTGAAATACCGGATTCTACACAGCCGTCCGCTATGGCGTCCACCTCGCCACAGGATGTGGAGAAGGAGCCTGCGGAGCCGGTCGTGGAGTCGGCTGTGGTCGATGACGAATTGGTGAGCTATGAGCCCACCGAGGCGCCGTTGCAGCAGCCCGACACTCAATTTAGCAAAGTGGCACAGGTGGTATCGTGGGTCTTCGTGCCCATCCTGATGCCCGTATATGCCATAGTGATACTCTTCACCCTGTCGGTGCTCAATGTGGTGCCGGCGCTCAATAAATGGGCTGTGGGGGGAGTGGTATTCGGCATCAACGTCATCTTCCCGATGCTGATGATCTACCTGATGAAATACTTGGGTTTAGTGCACGACGTGGGCCTTAACCGTCGTCATGAGCGGCTCTATCCCTATCTGGTCACCATCCTCGCCATGTGTGGCACCGCCTTTTATCTGCATATGCGCCATGCCCCGTCGTGGGCGTCGATGCTATACGTTGGTGCCGCCATCACCGCTGTTGTCAATCTCATAGTCAACCGTTGGTGGAAGATTAGCGCGCACGCTGCCGGTGCTGCCGGAGTGGTGGCGATATTCGTGGCATTGCAAGCCGGTGGCCATACCGCCTATGACATGACCCCGTGGATAGTAGGCTCGGCGCTGATAGCCGGATTTATGGGCTCTTGCAGGGTATATCTATACCGTCATACCCCTCTCCAGGTAATAGCCGGATACACGGTGGGATTCCTCTCTGTCTATCTGTGCACACTATTCGTTTGACACAAATAAAAACTATTTATATATGACACCTTTAGTAAGTATCATCATGGGCAGCACCTCCGACCTGCCGGTCATGGAGAAAGCCGCCAAATATTTCGATGAGCTAGAGATACCCTTCGAGATGGTAGCCTTGTCGGCGCACCGCACCCCCCATGAGGTGGAGAAATATGCCACAGAAGCCAAAGAGCGTGGACTGAAAGTCATCATCGCAGCGGCAGGCATGGCGGCACACCTTGGTGGCGTTATAGCTTCCCTCACCACCCTCCCCGTGATAGGCGTGCCTATCCGCAGTTCCTTCGACGGCCTCGACGCACTCCTCGCTATCGTGCAGATGCCTCCGGGCATACCGGTAGCCACCGTAGCTGTCAATGGTGCCCTCAATGCCGCTATCCTCGCCTCTCAGATGATCGCTATTGGCGACAAAGAGATTGAGCAAAAGGTGCTTAAATACAAACAGTCCCTCACCACAAAAATCGTGAAAGCTAACGAGGAGCTGAGCAAACTAGAGTATAAATTCAAAACTAACTAAGATACCATCCATGAGCCGATACAATTATTCCCGACGCAAAAGCAGCACCGCACTTATAGGCAACGTAGGTGTAGGTGGCGACAACCCGATACGCTTGCAATCTATGACCAACACTTCAACCAATGATGTTGAGGGCAGCGTGGCGCAGATACGGCGCATCATAGAGCGCGGAGGAGAGATTGTGCGGCTTACCACGCAAGGTGTGCGTGAGGCGGAGAGCCTCGGCGTGATACGCCAAGAGCTGGAGCGCCAAGGCATCACCACGCCCCTTGTGGCCGATGTGCATTTCAATCCCAACGCGGCGATGAAAGCGGCCACCACAGCGCATAAGGTGCGCATTAACCCGGGCAACTTCACCGACGCGGCACGCACATTCCGCCACTTGGAATTTACCGACGAGGAGTATGCCGCCGAGTTGGATAAGATACATCACAAACTGAAGCCGCTGCTGGACCTCTGCAAGGAGCATAAGACGGCGCTTCGTCTGGGCGTGAACCACGGGAGCCTCAGCGACCGCATCATGAGCCGTTACGGCGATACCCCGTCAGGTATGACCGAGTCGGTGATGGAGTATCTGAGAGTCTGTCGTGAAGAGTCGTTTGACAATATCGTGATCTCTATCAAGGCGTCCAATCCCGTGGTGATGACGCAGACAGTGCGTATGCTCGCCGCTGAGATGGAGAAAGAGGATATGCACTTCCCGCTGCACCTCGGCGTCACAGAAGCCGGAGGTGGCGAAGATGGCCGCATCAAAAGTGCGGTAGGCATAGGCTGTCTCTTGGCGGAGGGGATAGGCGACACTATCAGGGTATCGCTCAGCGAGGCTCCCGAGAATGAGATACCCGTGGCAGCGATGCTCCGCGACTATATCTGTTCGCGTGAGGGACATGAGCGCATCACAGAACCGCATCAAATGCCTGATG
Organism: uncultured Sangeribacter sp.; assembly: GCA_964559895.1. Lineage (GTDB taxonomy): Bacteria > Bacteroidota > Bacteroidia > Bacteroidales > Muribaculaceae > Lepagella. Next base: position 1,114 of record CAZLJS010000052.1, on the reverse strand, counting down.
GCGCAGAGAGGGATATGGCATTACCGTTGGGCGGCTACGACGCCAAAGGTCCTGCGGTGATAGGTGTCGATTTCCCCACTATACCGGAGTCGTGGCACCGTGTGGATGCCTCGATGGAGCCGCAACTATTGGCTGATGATCTCCCCGTGGTGGTGAGCTCCACGCATCGTAACCCTGTAGGGGAGATGGCGGCGTATATAGACCGTCTCAGACTGCTTGGCGCTAAGAACCCTGTGGTGTTGAGGCTTTGTTACGCAGACCACGATGCGGAATTGGTTACCGTCAAGGCCGGTGCCGATCTGGGTTTCCTGTTACTTAATGGCTATGGCAGCGCTGTATGTGTCGAAGCCCCGTGCATGGAGCCGGAGCGTCTCAATAATCTAGCTCTGGCGATACTTCAAGCATGCCGATTGAGAATTTATAAGACCGATTATATAGCATGTCCCAGCTGCGGACGCACACTGTTTGACCTAGAGGCCACATTGGCTGAGGTGAAACGCGCTACCGCGCACCTTACCGGTCTGAAAATCGGGGTGATGGGGTGCATCGTCAATGGCCCCGGTGAGATGGCCGACGCTGACTATGGCTACGTGGGCGCCGCTCCGGGCCGTGTGAGCATTTATAAAAATAAGGACTTGATAAGAAAAAATATCCCGACAGCAGACGCCCTGCCCGCTTTAATAGAGATTATTAAAGAGAATGGCGATTGGCGTGAACCCTGATTGGACCAAAATAGATAATATAAGAATCGGAGCCGACACAGATGTGTTGACTCCGATTCTTATATTGTATGAATGTTAGTTCAAACGAGCTATTTCATCAGGGGTTAACCCGGTGCAGTCGGTAATAATGTTAATTGAGACATTGCTCTTTTTCAGTGCGAGCGCAATCTGACGCTTCTCCTCCTTACGGCCCTCCTTGCGACCTTCTTTGCGGCCTTCCTTGAGTCCTTCTTCGCGTCCTTCCGCGATACCCTCTGCGATGCCCTCTTCGCGGGCGCCTTGGATGCACGAAAGGTTGTCGCGATAGCGCTTGAGATCGCGTTCATATTTGCGACGCGCGTCACCTTTGAGGGATTCGTAGTCGGCGACCTCCTCAAAGTTCAACATCTCAG
>CAZLJS010000051.1:7255-10585 GCA_964559895.1 uncultured Sangeribacter sp. | reverse complement strand
ACCGATCTACAATCACGCCATTTCTAACAATCACAATGCCAACGCTACAAACGCTTGAGCGTCGTCCGTTGGCTGTTTCAAAATCTATAGCTGCGAAATCTGTCATTTTCAATAAAGTATTTACGATTGTCGGACGAAGTAGAGGGTGTTGGCATCGCCGTGAGTGGGGAGGTAGTTGAAGCCTTCGTAGCTGAAGGTGGTGAGTTCAGCGGGGTCAGTGATGCGGTTTTGCAGGATGAAACGTGTCATTGCTCCACGGCATGACTTCGCCCAAACTGCTTGAACTTTCAACGAGCCATCAGGCTGTTGAACATAGAATAGCGGCTGAATTACTCGCACTTCACGACATACTCGTTTCCAATCGAATAGCTGTTCATATTCGGCTGTGGAGAGGTGTACCAGCACTCCGTCATCGGCTTTTACCGCCTCAATTAGGTAGTCGGTGAGATACTTTTTCCAGATACTGCCAACAGGTTTATCGTCGGTATATTCAAGTTTTACACTCGGTTCCATGCGGTAAGGCACGATGCCATCGAGCGGTCGCAAAAGCCCGTAGAGAAAACAGGTTATCCAAAGATGTTGCTGTGCAAAGGCAACGGCATCAGCTGACAGCGAATCTGCACGGAGATGTTTGTATGCCTGACCATTGTAGGCGTATAGAGCCGGGAGCTGCGGAGTTTCAGAAAAATGGGCATAGCGATATGCAGTCTCTGCGGCGATCTGACGATTACATTTCAGCATTTTCGCCAGCATATCCACATCCATACGCGACATCTCGCCGGCAATCTTGTCAGCAATCTCTTGAAACTTCGGTTGGCTCTCAGCCTTAAACTCCGTAGCGTCAAACATTATTTTTGCATTAGCCAAAAGAATCTGCATACACCTAATCCGTCTAAAATTTACAACAAAGTTACAAATTATTGGTATATTGTCAAAACCTTAAAAAGTTGAGAATTGGCGGGCTAATTTGCAAAGCTCATTTTTTAGCACTAACTTTGTAGATTGAATAGCATATTGACTACTATCAAGAATGAAGAACATTAGAAATTTCTGCATTATTGCGCATATAGATCATGGTAAGTCCACGTTGGCTGACCGTTTGTTGGAATATACTAAGACAGTATCTGATAAGGATATGGAGGATCAGGTCCTTGATGATATGGATCTGGAGCGTGAGCGTGGAATTACGATTAAGAGCCATGCCATACAGATGGATTATGAGTATAGGGGGGAGAAATATGTGCTCAACCTTATCGACACTCCGGGACACGTGGATTTCTCCTATGAGGTGTCTCGTTCCATTGCCGCTTGTGAGGGGGCGTTGCTAATTGTTGATGCATCACAAGGTATTCAGGCTCAGACTATCTCCAACTTATATATGGCTATCGACAATAACCTCGAGATTATTCCCGTGGTTAACAAATGTGATTTGGATAGCGCTAAACCGGAAGAGGTGGAGGATCAGATCATAGACCTCCTTGGCTGTGATAGAGAGGATATAATTCGTGCTAGTGGTAAGACGGGTATTGGTGTTCCTGAAATTCTTGAAGCTATCGTAAATAGAGTACCGGCTCCTGACGGTGACCCCGAGGCTCCATTGCAAGCTCTTATCTTTGACTCTGTATTCAATCCTTTTAGAGGTATTATAGCATATTTCAAGATCGTGAACGGCACTATCACTACCGACGATTTTGTGAAGTTCGTTTCCACAGGCAAGGAGTATCATGCTGATGAAATCGGCGTCTTGAAATTGCAAATGCAACCAGGCAAGATGCTCTCTGCCGGTAATGTGGGATATATTATCTCCGGTATTAAGACTAGTAAAGAGGTGCGTGTCGGTGACACTATCACTCATGTCAATAATCCTTGTGAAAAAGCTATTGAGGGATTTGAGGAGGTGAAACCAATGGTCTTTGCCGGTGTTTATCCTATCGAGGCTGAGGACTTTGAAAACCTTCGCGCATCATTGGAGAAACTTCAGCTTAACGATGCTTCATTGACATTCCAACCGGAGTCTTCCGCTGCGTTAGGCTTTGGCTTCCGTTGCGGCTTCCTTGGCTTGCTCCATATGGAGATAGTGCAGGAACGATTGTCAAGAGAGTTTAACATGGAGGTGATAACTACCGTACCCAACGTTTCATATAATGTCTTTGATAAGAAAGGTGTGAAGACAGAGGTACATAACCCTTCCGGATTGCCAGACGCCACTTTGATCGACCATATAGAGGAACCATATATCAGAGCATCAATCATTACTCAAGCTGAATATATAGGTCCTATCATGACACTATGTCTAGGTAAACGTGGCGAATTGGTAAAGCAGGACTACATCTCAGGCAATAGATTGGAACTAACTTTCGATATGCCTTTGGGCGAGATTGTGATAGACTTCTATGATAAGTTGAAGAGTATTTCCAAGGGTTACGCTTCCTTTGACTATCATATCCATGCATTTAGAGAATCCAAACTTATTAAGTTGGATATTCTTCTCAATGGTGAGAGTGTAGATGCCCTTTCCACACTTACACATGTTGACAATGCTGTTAGATTCGGTCGTCGTATGTGTGAGAAACTCAAGGAGTTGATACCGCGTCAACAATTTGATATCGCGGTTCAAGCGGCTATTGGTGCTAAGATTATTGCACGAGAAACGATTAAAGCGGTGCGTAAGGATGTGACTGCCAAGTGTTATGGCGGTGATATCTCTCGTAAACGTAAGCTTCTTGAGAAACAGAAAGCTGGAAAGAAACGCATGAAGCAGATTGGTTCTGTTGAGGTGCCGCAGAAAGCATTCCTCGCAGTATTAAAGCTAGATTAGAAAAATATTACATAGAAAAACAGCGTAGGGACCATTGTCTCTACGCTGTTTTCTATTCTTTGGATTATTATTTCACTAACGCTCTGCCAAGCCATACGAGCATTACGCCGATAATGATACTGGCAATAACATACATAATTGTCATAGTGTACTCCCCTTTTGCGCCCAATTTCCATACATCGTCGGCAAAGGTAGAGAATGTAGTAAATCCGCCGCAGAATCCGGTGATCAGTAGCAAGCTAGCATTGCTGCTTATGATGTTTGTCTTCTCACATAGGCCAAATAGTATGCCGATGATAAAACAGCCGATGATATTTACTAAGAATGTCCCAAGTGGGAACATTCCTAGATAATACTCCGATGATATCTTTCCAACCAAGTATCGACCGCATGTGCCTACAAAGCCGCCACATCCTGCTATTAACATTGCTTTTATCATAGTATTGTCATATTATTATCATATTATGAACTAACAACATATTCTTAGGCAACTATGTTTAGTTTATTTCTTC
>CAZLJS010000051.1:0-7155 GCA_964559895.1 uncultured Sangeribacter sp. | reverse complement strand
TCATATTATGAACTAACAACATATTCTTAGGCAACTATGTTTAGTTTATTTCTTCAACAGACGCCATAGCTCGCCAATCCAAAGCACAGCCGAAGTCGCGATAATGATTATTATCCAGTCTGTCAGCTTTAGTGGTACTACGTTGAAGAACTCGGTGCCAAAGGTGATGATGAGAATCTGACCGACGAAAATGAATGTCGCTATCAAACCAAATTCCGAGCAGTTTTTGAAATGGAATGCCGATTTACCTGTGGCGAAAGCTCTGGCATTAAACATATTCCAGAATTGCAGGAATACGAAAATGGTAAAGAATAGACTAAGTTCATAGGGAGACAGTCCATCAAATCCACCTAGATTGATGTTGATGAGGTCTGTTAGTGTAGTGATATTGGCATGGTTGAAAATCCAAAGCAGCCCAAATAATACGATAAAGAATATAAGTCCGGTGCCAAGAATACTCTTAATCATCGGGGAATTTATGATGAAATCAGTTTTCTTGCGCGGTTGATCCTTCATCACTCTCTCGTTGGGCGGTAATGAGGCTAAAGCCATAGCTGCAAATGTGTCCATAATTAGGTTCACCCAAAGCATCTGAGTCACTGTCAAAGGTGATTGAGTGCCCATAAATGATCCTATAAGGACGATAAGGCACGCTACCACGTTTACTGTCATTTGAAACAGAATGAAGCGGCGAATGTTTTGGAACAAAGATCGTCCCCACATCACAGCTCTGCCAATAGATGTAAAGGAGTTGTCGATGATGGTTATGTCCGATGCCTCTTTCGCTACGGAAGTGCCGTCGCCCATGGAGAGACCTACGTGCGCTGCTTTTAATGCCGGAGCGTCGTTGGTGCCGTCTCCTGTCACGGCCACTACCTGATCTTTCTTCTGGAGTGTTTCTACAAGACGTTTCTTATCCATCGGACGTGCTCTGGATATAATCTTAAGATCCATGACACGTTCTTCCAATTCGACGTCTGATAGCGCGGCAAATTCAGGCCCTGTAATGATGTTTCTGTCATTATCTACAGCATCGTTCCATAGTCCTATTTGACGACCAATCTCTTTGGCAGTGTTGGGGGTGTCGCCTGTGACGATTTTAATCGCTATACCTGCGTCTAGGCACTCCTTGACAGCTGCCGGAACATCGCTGCGGACAGGGTCGCTAATAGCTACTATGCCTAAAAATTGGAGTGCGTCAGTTGTTATGGCACTATCCTTGATGCCCGGTTCACTATCAGCTATTTCGGCATAAGCGAAACCTAAGGTGCGCATTGCTTGGTTTTGATAATCTACTAGCTGCCTCTCTATATCTTTTTTATCAACGTTTCCTGCTATAGTGCTGCATAAATTTAGTACAATCTCAGGAGCACCTTTCACATATATACGTTTTTTACCTGTGGCAGATACTACCACCGACGCCATATATTTACGTTCTGTAGAGAACGGTATCTCATCCAGTTCTTTAGCATTATCCTTGAGCTGTTGGTAATTGACACCATTCTTTCTTAGCCATAATAGCAAAGCACCCTCTGTGGGGTTGCCAAGTACTTGTGGTTTATCCGGATTGGATAGGTCAAGTTGAGCGGTGCTGTTGACTGCAATGCCCTCATTGATAATCTCTGTAGCAGTGTCTCCGTAGAAGTTGGTTTGATGCACCTGCATCTGGTTTTGAGTAAGAGTGCCGGTTTTATCTGTGCAGATTACTGTTGTGGCGCCCATCGTCTCGCAAGCGTGCATTTTGCGCACAAGGTTGTTGGTCTTCAACATTCTACGCATAGAGAACGCCAAACTGAGCGTCACTGCCATAGGAAGGCCTTCAGGTACAGCTACTACTACGAGTGTTACAGCAATCATAAATGTCTGTAGTAGATAAGTTATAAACTCTATCAGACTAAATGGTTGGGTGATAAGATATACAGAAACTCTTCCGACAATAATACCTAGAGCAACTGCGTAGCTGCCATATGATATATATTTGCCAAGCTTGTCAAATTGTATAGATAACGGAGTTTTTACGTTATCTTCAATCTGTGATGCTTCAAAGACTTTCCCGTTTTCAGTGGCATCACCTACTGCAAACACGCGACATAGACCGTGTCCCTCCATCACTTTAGTGCCGCGCATGACATGATTTGAAGGGAACGTGGCATCTTTGTCAAAATCAGCTTCGTTAACGGTTTTATGACATGAAGGTTCTCCGGTGAGCGTTGACTCGTCGATGGTCAGTGCTACAGCCTCAAGGAGCTCAGCATCTGCGGGAACCTCGTTGCCGGTATTTAGTAGCACTATATCCCCTACCACAACATCCTTCTTGGGTATTTGGACATTGTTGCCGTTGCGAATGACCTGCACTGGCTCGTCGTCATTTACTTGGTTTAGTATGGCGAACTCTTTATCTGCTTTGTGTTCAAAATAGAAAGAAAGTCCTGTGGCAAGGATGATCGCTATGAAGATGCCTATTGGCTCAAAGAATACTCCAGCGCCCTCATTTAAACCATAATATTCATAAAATGATATGCCAATAGAGAATACCCCGGCTATCATTAAGATTATAATCAATGGATCTTTAAATTTCTTTAGAAATAGTTTCCAAACGGGTTCCTTTTGAGGTGGTGTCAAAAGGTTTATACCATGCTGTTCTCTGCTCTTGAGAACTTCAGCGTCGGTTAATCCTACAAGTTGATTTGTATGTGACATTATAGTCTTTTTTGCTTTAAAACAATTTCGATAATTTCAAGTTTCAAAGTTAATGTTTTTTTATGAGTTACACAACGGGTTATGAAAGAGGAAAAAAGGAACGATAAATGTACTTAATGGCGCATTTAAAGTGCTCTATAAATCGTATATATTGTTCTAAAAGTGATATAGTGGGCTATGTTTATTGTAAAATAGTCGCTTAAATTGTTCTAAATATGATATTCTGGGATAAGTGTGACGCTGAATCGGTTGTATGGCGGTTTGTAATGATCCTATTATCGTCACTGCTTTCGCTTTTTTAAGAAAATATATTTGCGTAGCTTAAAAATTAGTTGCACCTTTGCACCCTACTATGTACACACGAGAAGAATTAAAACAACTTAAGCGGGATTTTTGGAATGGTTTCGCTGAATATTGTGAAGCGCAACCTTATCTGTTCGGTAGAAAGAAGATCTGGATGCTTTATAATACTAAAGTGAGAGGTGTTGAATTGAAGTTTGACGCCAATCGCGTTGGTGCATACGTCATACTGGAAGTTAATTGTAAGCCGGTGTCAAAACGGCGTGAAATGTATGAGAAACTGGGATGGTATAAGGATGATCTTCAAAAGAATCTTGATGATGAACTGATATGGGCTGATGATTTTGAACGGGAGTCCGGAGAAGTAGTCTCACGTGTATATCTGCAGCATCTTAATTTGGATATTCATCGACGCAACCATTGGCCGACATTTTATGAGTTTATGGCAACGCGTATGTATCAACTTGAAAAGAACTTCCGACATATTGCTGACTATATAAGAGAGGAGTAGCAGGGCTGGTTCTCATAAATTGTTTCTACAAAATGCGCAAATCTGTATGTGGTATAAAAAATATTATGTACCTTTACAGAAATATTTTAACATTAACGATAATTATGGAAAAGGTAGTGTTGATTACCGGAGCATCTAGCGGAATAGGTGCCGGTTGCGCAAGGAAATTTGCTGCTAACGGAGCGAAAGTTATCCTAAACGGTAGAAATATAGAGAAGTTAAATGCATTGCGTGATGCTCTTGTAGAGCAATATAATGCACAAGTGCTACTTCTTCCTTTTGATGTTAGAGATAGAAATGCTGCTAAAGCCGCGTTAGATTCATTGCCGGAAGCATGGCGAGAGATTGATCTGCTTATCAATAATGCCGGGTTGGTAATAGGCGTAGATAAGGAGCATGAAGGAGACTTGAGCGAATGGGATATTGTGATAGATACCAACATCAAAGCACTCCTTGCCATGACACGATTGGTCGTTCCTAGCATGGTGGCTCGCGGACGTGGCCATGTGATCAATATCGGTTCCATCGCAGGAGATGCGGCCTATGCCGGAGGTAGTGTGTATTGCGCTACTAAGGCAGCTGTTAAGGCTCTCTCAGACGGCTTGAGGATAGATCTCGTGGATACACCTATTAGGGTTACCAATATCAAGCCCGGTCTTGTGGAGACAAATTTCTCAGTTATTCGCTATCGTGGAGACAAAGCTAAAGCCGATAATGTATATAAAGGTGTAAAACCGCTTACAGGGGATGATATCGCTGAGGCTGTCTATTTTGCAGCATCAGTGCCGGAATATATGCAGGTTGCAGAGATGTTGGTTATGCCGACTAACCAAGCTACAGGCACGGTGGTGTATCGAAAATAGTGCGTTTCGATACACACCTCTCTCCTATTAAAACCTATTTTGGCGCTTAAATAACTTGAGGTAATGGGAAATGATAAGTTGCTGTTAATAATAAATCCTATATCCGGTACGCTATCAAAGGATGCTCTTGGAGGTCGTATCAAGGAATTGTTGTCGCAATCCGGTTTTGATGTAGATGCTCATTTTACAGAAGGACCCGGTGATGCGACGCGACTTGCACAGTATGCTGCCGACAATGGATATTACGGAGTGATAGCATGTGGCGGTGACGGCACTGTCAATGAGACTGCTAAAGGCATTTGTGGGTCTAATACCGCTCTGGGTATTATTCCGGCTGGATCAGGCAATGGATTGGCACGTCATATCTCTATTCCGGTGGATCCGATTGCATCGTTGGAAGTGATAAAGTCCCGCTGTATCAAGGACTGCGACTATGGCATGGTCAATGATATGCCATTTTTCTGCACCTTTGGCGTAGGCTTTGATGCTGCTGTGAGCCATAAGTTTGCCAATCAGCCTCATCGCGGACAATTCTCTTATCTGAAAAGTGCTGTTGAGGTATTTATTAACTACAAACCGCAGCATTATCATATCGCCATAGATGGTAAAGAGATGGATCTAGATGCATTTATCCTAACCTGCTGCAACGCTTCTCAATATGGCAACAATGCTTATATCTCACCTGAGGCCTCCATTACTGATGGTATCCTTGATATGGTTGTTATCAAAAAATCGTCACAGATACGTACCTTTTTTCTTGGTTTTGACCTTATGGCAGGTGTGATAAACAATAATACGCTTACCACCTCATTGCCGTTTTCACGTTTGGTGATTGATAGAGACAACGATGGCCCGGCACATATAGACGGAGAGGTAGTGTATTTAGGGAAGCATATTGAGGTACAGTGCAAACCGCGAGGACTGCGTGTCTTTGTTAATAAAAACAAGACTCCGTTTATTCCGCTGTTGACTCCTGCTGAGGCGTTGTTTAATGATATTAAAATCCGTTTTGCGAATATCTTCCAACCTCAGTCGTAAGTCTATCTTAACGCTTATTGTTAAGTGTGTTAATTATTTGAACATTTAAAACTTATTGTCGGTGTGTGGTGTTTCTGTATCAAAGAAGTTTTAATTTGATATTATGAAATTCCTACAACCGAAGTTGCCTTATGTGCCTGATGAGTTGAGCCCTGTCATAAGTCAGGAAACCGTCGAGGTACATTATGGCATACACGAAAAGATTTATATCGACAACCTTAATCGATTGATTGAGGGCACTGAGTTTGAAGACTTGCCCTTGGAGAGTATCATTAAGCAAGCTGACGGAGATATATTTAATAATGCTTCGCAGGCTTGGAATCATATATTCTATTTCTTTCAATTTTCAGGTGATGGCAGGAGAGTCCCTGCCGGAGAATTGCTTGATCAGATAGAGGAGCAATTTGATAGCTTTGAAAATTTCAAATTATTGTTTGAAAAAGCAGGTGTGTCTTTATTCGGTTCCGGTTGGGTATGGCTTGCCTCAGACAGTCTTGGTAAGCTCCACATTATTCAAGGATCCAATGCTGATAATCCGCTTACGAAGAATATGAAACCAATTCTTACATTTGACGTTTGGGAACATGCTTACTATTTAGATTACCATAATCAAAGAGGTAAGTATCTATCCAAATTATGGGACATCCTGGATTGGAGAGTCCTTGAGACGCGCTATTATTGAATTTTTATATTCATCCACATTCGTAATCATCATAAGTCATCCCTATTCAAGTTTGACAAGGACTTGATAGGATTGTAAATTATTTCACTATTGAAAAGTGGGCACCCTCATTAGAAGATGCCCACTTTATTATATAAATGTGTAGTCCTTATCTATTATTGAAGTTCTCAGTGCCTTCGTTAAGGAACTTCATGTATTTAGCCACATCCTCGTCGTAGCTGTAGGGAGCGGCCATCGGGTGACCATCAGTGTCGATAATCACATGGTAAGGCTGAGCGTTAGCTCCAAATTTATAGCGCTGGAGATAGCTCCACTTGTCACCCACAGTGCGAAGAGTGCGGACAGTGCCGTCGCGTTCTGTCACCTGCATAGGTGCGGGAAGTTGTTGCTTCTCATCAACCATCAGTGTTACAAGGATGAAGTCATTGTCGATTTTGCTCTTTACTTTGGGATCTGTCCAAACGGCAGCTTCCATTTTGCGACAGTTTACGCAACCGTGTCCTGAGAAGTCAACAAGGATAGGTTTATTCTGTTGACGAGCCATTGAGATTGCGGTCTCAAAGTCGGTAGTCTTAGCAGAAACTTCACCGTCGAAGAGTGAGAAGTCTTGAGTGTGTGCCGGAGGAGCGAAGGCGCTGATAGATTTCAATGGTGCGCCCCATAGACCGGGTATCATATATACTGCAAAGGCGAGGCTTATGCATGCGAGCATGAAGCGGGTGATGCCTACTTTCTCTACTTTGTCATCGTGGGGGAAGGTGATCTTGCCAAGGAGATATAATCCAAGAAGTGCGAAGATTACAATCCAGAGGGAGATAAATACCTCTCTGTCGAGAATCCTCCATCCATAAGCGAGGTCTGCTACCGACAAGAACTTGAGTGCCAAAGCTAACTCAAGGAATCCGAGCACTACCTTCACGCAGTTAAGCCAACCACCACTCTTAGGCATTGATTTCAATACAGAGGGGAAGAGCGCAAAGAGTGTGAAAGGTAATGCTAGAGCTAGAGCGAAGCCAAACATGCCAATCGCAGGTGAAAGGAAGTTGTTGGTTGACGCAGCC
>CAZLJS010000050.1:0-10613 GCA_964559895.1 uncultured Sangeribacter sp. | reverse complement strand
CTTATCTTTGCCGTGAGGCGGAGCACGTCGAGGGATTTGCCAAAGAGTGCGCCGTCGTCACTCACTATCGCTTGAAAAATGACCCCAACGGCAACGGCGTCGTTGTCGATCCCGAGGCTAAACTCGAGGAGGAGCTCATCGTCCGTCCTACCTCCGAGACCATCATCTGGGGAACATATAAAAACTGGATCCATTCCTATCGCGACCTACCCATCCTTTGCAATCAGTGGGCAAACGTGATGCGTTGGGAGATGCGTACACGCATGTTCTTGCGCACCGCAGAGTTCCTATGGCAAGAGGGCCACTGCGCCCACGCCACTGCCGAGGAGTCTGAAGCTCGCACTGTCCAGATGATCAATATCTATGCCGACTTCGCTGAACAATACATGGCAATGCCCGTGATACAAGGCGTTAAATCCGCCAACGAACGTTTCGCAGGCGCTATCAACACATACACCATCGAGGCTATGATGCAGGATGGCAAAGCCCTCCAATCCGGTACTTCTCACAACCTCGGTCAGAACTTCGCCAAAGCCTTCGACGTGACCTTCATGAACAAGGAGAACAAACCCGAATACGTCTGGGCAAACTCTTGGGGCGTATCTACCCGCTTGATGGGCGCCCTCATCATGGCTCACAGCGATGATAACGGCCTAGTATTGCCCCCGAAACTCGCTCCTATCCAGGTCGTTATCGTGCCTATCTATAAGGATGCTTCACAGCTGGAAGCCATCACTGCCACCGTCAACCCCATCATCGACGAGCTTAAAGCCCTCGGCGTAAGCGTCAAATATGATGACGCCGACAACAAACGCCCCGGCTTCAAATTCGCCGACTATGAGGTGAAAGGCGTTCCTGTGCGTCTCGCTATCGGTGCCCGCGACATCGAAAACGGCACTGTAGAGCTCATGCGCCGCGACACCTTGGAGAAAGAAACCATGCCATTGCAGGGTATTGCTGCTCACATCAACCAACTCCTCGACGATATCCAAGCCAACATCTTCAAAAAGGCCAAAGACTTCCGCGACTCTCACATCGTGAAAGTAGATACCTACGATGAGTTTAAAGAGCAGATAGAGAAGGGCGGTTTCATCCTCGCTCACTGGGACGGCACTACCGAAACAGAGGAGAAAATCAAAGAGGAAACCAAAGCCACTATCCGCTGTATCCCTCTCGAAGGCGACAAAACTCCCGGTGTTTGTATGGTAACAGGAAAACCATCCGCACAAAGAGTAATCTTCGCTCGCGCTTACTAATAGCACAACATATGAGGGCTATAGCTCCGCAAGAGCTATAGCCCTTTATTTCTTTATATGATCTAAATCACTGAAAAACGTAACTTAACATTTTTTTGCAATGAAAAAGAAATCTCTGATGCCGGCAGCCCTCACACTAGCAGGAATGGCGCTAGCGCTACCCATGGCTGCCCAATCACTCACCTTGGAGGAATGTTGCGATGTGAAACTAACCGCCCCTAATAGCATCAAAGAGATGCGACCATTGGCCGACGGCGAATCCTATGCCGCTATTAGCGACGATGGCAAGTCCATTGAGGTGTTCAGCTACAAGACCGGCGCAAAACTCTCCACACTCTTTAGCGTAGATGCCATCAAAGGTGACGTGAAAATCTCCAGCTTCGACGGTTATGAGCTCTCTGCCAACGAGACAAAAATACTCCTGTGGAACGATAGCGAGAAGATCTACCGCTACTCCTTCACCGCCAAATACTACGTCTATGACATAGCCCGTGGCACCATGAAAGAGGTCTCCACAGGCGGCCCGCAGCGTGGCGCCGTCATCTCTCACGATGGACGTATGGTGGCTTATCAACGCGACAACAATATATTCATCTCCAACCTCGACTACGGCACCGACCGCGCTATCACCACAGATGGCGCCATCAACAGCGTCATCAACGGCACTCCCGACTGGGCTTATGAGGAGGAGTTTGGCATACAAAACACCATCCGCTGGTCTCCCGACGACAACATCCTCGCATTCATCCGCTTTGACGAGTCTAAGGTGCCCACCTATAGCTTTGACCTTTATTCCGGATATTGCGACCCGATGCCCGAATATATCGACTATCCGGGCAAGTTTGAGTATAAATATCCATTGGCAGGCTACGACAACTCTGTGGTGTCGGTGAAAGCCTATGACCTCAACACACGCGTCACCAAGACCATGGACCTCAAGCTCAACACCACCGACTATGTCCCCTCCATGGAGTTTGGCGGTGCCGACAACCAGCTCATGGTAATGGTGCTAAACCGCGACCAAAACGACCTCAAACTCTATAAAGTCAACGCCGGTTCCACCCTCGCAACACTCGTCTATACCGACAAGTCTGAGGCATGGCTGAATCCCGACGCTTATCAGATGGTAGAGTATTCCGCCACATCATTCGTGATAGGCAGCGAGCGCTCAGGATACAGACACCTTTATGAATATGACTATAGCGGTAACCTCAAACGAACCATCACCTCAGGCGAATATAACGTCACCAAATATTACGGCTCCACCTCCACTCACGATTACTATTTCCAGTGCACCAAGCTCGGCGCTATCAATAGAAACGTAGCAAAGGTAGATGCCAAAGGCACATTCACGCTCCTTAACAACAAGCCCGGCACAGAGAGCGCCGAGTTTAGCCGCAACTTTAACTATTACGTTCGCCGCTTCACCGACGCCCTTACACCCGCTCAATACACCCTTCACAGCGCCAAAGGTGCCAAAATCAAAGACCTTGAGCTCAACAAAGAGTATGCCGCACGATATGCCGCAGCGCCCAAGAAAGAGTTCCTGACAGTAAAGAACGCCGAAGGACAGGATATGAACGCATATATCATTAAGCCCAACAACTTCGACCCCTCCAAGAAATACCCCTTGCTGATGTATCAATACAACGGTCCCGACTCACAAGAGGTGCTCAACAGCTGGAAAGTGGATGGCCTCTCGTATCTGGTCCAAGAGGGATATATCGTAGCATTGGTGGATGGCCGCGGCACAGGCAACCGCTCACGCCAATGGGCTTACTCCGTCTATAAACACCTCGGCACCTATGAGGCGCAAGACCAGATCGCAGGCGCTAAATACTTCGCATCGCTGCCATATATCGACTCCCAAAGAGTGGCATGCTTCGGATGGAGCTACGGCGGATTCATGACCCTCCGCGAGCTAACCACACCAGGAAATCCATTTAAAGTAGGAGTGGCAATGGCTGCCGTCACAGACTGGCGTTTTTACGATTCTATATACACTGAGCGCTACATGCTCACACCGCAGCAAAACGAAAAAGGCTACGATGAAGCATCCGCATTAAACAAAACAGCCAACTTGAACGTTCCACTATTGATAATGTCAGGCACCGCTGACGACAACGTACACTATTATAATACATTGAAATACACATCTAAGCTGAACGCCGAAGGCAAATTGTGCGATATGATGTCTTTCACTGCCTTTGAACACAGTCTGAGAATGTGCAACGCCAGGTGCATGCTGTATAAAAAGTTAAAGGAATTTCTCGATTTGAGACTGTAATTTGATTTAAGGAGATGCAGGATTTGTACAAAGTAAATGTGATTCAACTCTATCTGTTTTGGAAAAATCTTTCCATAGGGTTGTTCCTCTTGATTGTGATGCAAGTGATAAGCACTTGGCTTAATCCACTGTTTTCAATCTTCGCGGCAATCTTGTGCGCTTTCATCTTATTCGTGCGTATTTACAGGAATAAGACCTCGCGCTACCCAACTTATATGATTGTCTGCTATGCATTGATGAGCAGCATCGTGATCTATGCTTTGGTCTCACTCCTTATTAATCTGATGCATGTATGGGGATGGATTAGTGTACGTGAAGAGTTCCTCTTCTTCAGGGCACCCTTCATCAGTATATTACTCCTTTCCCCCATAGCATTCATCACCCTGCTGGTGACATATTTCCGCCGTCGCGCCGTGCATAGATACCTCGACAAACGATTCGGCATCGTCAGCGACCTATTCATCAAAGGGAAGCTCGGAGCTATCCTCACACGCGAATCTCGTTGCCAGCTGCGAAACCTCACCATGCTCTTCGGCATCCTCACAGTAGTCGATTGGGCTTATTACCTCAATGAATTCCACTATGAGGAGATTATCAACGGCCGCGACCTTTACGTCTTCTTCTGGTTCAACATCATCGGATTTATCATCTACGAAATATACCTCTTTATCCACAATTTCAGCATCGACGAGACACTGAAACAGACCGGCGAGCTGATCATGCCCAACGAGCTATTCCACCTCTCACCCAAGACATACTACAGATTCTACGTCATCTGTGGCGACAAAATCTTCATCAACTTCGACTGCGTAAACGCCGAATATCCCGACCATGCAGTCCTCGATACCCCTTACTTCGTCTCCTCACCCGGCGAGTCGCTATCCTTCCCCGAAGTGAAGCGGATGATCGCCGATAAGTCGGGACTAAAAGATGGCGAACTGCGATTCTTCTACGGCTTCCAAGCCCCGGGCCTCGACCGCCACGTAGTCATGCGATATTTCTACTTCCTCGACGGCACCCCCGACGACTATCCCCACCTGACAGACAGAATAGGCGTGTGGCTCACCTTCGATGATATCAAAACCATATATCATCGCCGCCCACACGCGATAGCACCATACCTCCTCGCCGACACCGCGCGGATACTCACCATTTTCCGCACATCAAAACTATTCGACGAGAAAGGCTTTAGAAAACTGAAATTGAAATCATATATCCCATCCTTCAGCCTCGACGAACTCCGCAAAACAAATGTGGATTTCCAGAGCGATAAGTGGATTAACATCTCGGAATTCAACGAGGATGTGCCACTATTTAAACTGCGTAGATGGCTTCGCAAAGCCACCAGGAGGGATGCCTTTAATATTGTATAAGTGAATACAGAAATAATAGCAATAGTAGGCCCTACGGCATGTGGAAAAACTCAGCGGGCAGTGCAAGTGGCACGCCGTTTTGATGGAGAAATCATCAGCGGTGACTCTCGTCAGGTCTATCGCGATATGACCATCGGCACAGGCAAAGACCTCGAGGAATATGGCGACGTGCCATACCATCTCCTCGACATCAAGCCCGCAGGGTATAAATACAATCTACATGAGTTTCTTGACGACTTCCGCCATGCCCGCGAGCTGATCATCGCCAAAGGACGAACGCCGATATTATGCGGCGGCACCGGCATGTATGTCGAGGCAGCGCTGAGCGGAATATCCCTCCCCGAAGTGCCTTGCAACACCGAGCTGCGTGAACGGTTGGCATCCCTGTCACTGCCACAGCTCACCGAGATATTGCAGCAATATAAGAGACTACATAATACTACAGATGTCGATACGGCCCAACGAGCCATCCGCGCCATCGAAATAGAGGAATATTACCAACATCACCCCGAGCAAAAACTCTCTGCCGACAGGTCTAAAGCCACCCCATTGCCTGCTATTATTATCGGCATGGATATACCGCGCGAAGACCGTCGTCGCCGCATCACAGCACGTCTGCATCAACGCCTCGACGATGGTATGGTAGATGAGGTGAAAGGTATCTTGGATAGGGGAGTGGCCCCCGATGACCTCATTTACTATGGCTTGGAATATAAATTTATCACTCTATACCTCATCGGGGAACTCAGCTACGACGATATGGTGTCGCAACTGGAGATCGCCATCCACCAGTTTGCCAAACGGCAGATGACATGGTTCAGAGGAATGGAGCGCCGCGGTTTTAAAATCAATTGGCTACCCTATGACCTGGAGGAAGAAACATTCCTGGCAAGGGTGGCGGAACTAATCCAAAAATAGATGAAACAACTTGTAAAATATAACAATGTAGAGATATCGCGTGCTGAGAGGGTAGTGCTCCAGCATGTGTCGTTCACCGTTAGCGAAGGCGAATTTTGCTATCTGGTGGGAAAAGTGGGGAGCGGCAAGAGCTCTCTGATGAAAACCATGTATGCCGAGGTACCCGTCACCGAGGGCGAAGAAGCGTCAGTGCTCGACTTCAACCTACTGGAGATGCGCCGCCGCGACATCCCCTTTCTGCGTCGCAAGATAGGCATCGTCTTCCAGGACTTCCAGTTGCTGCAAGACCGTTCCGCCTACGAGAATCTGAGGTTCGTGCTCCGTGCCACCGGTTGGAAGAACCGCGAGGAGATGGACCAACGAATCGAGGAGGTTCTCAAAGCCGTGGATATGACCGACAAGAGCTATAAGCATCCCCACGAGCTCAGCGGTGGCGAACAGCAACGCATCGTCATAGCCCGCGCTCTGCTCAATAAGCCCGCACTGATACTCGCCGACGAGCCTACCGGTAACCTCGATCCCGCCACAGGCACCTCAATCGTCACGCTCCTACATTCCCTCTCACAGCAGGGTCAAGCCATCATTATGGCCACGCATAACCTCCAGCTCGTGAACGATTACCCCGCTAGAGTGCTCAGATGTGAGAATAAGAGCCTCATTTCTGATTGATATTTCAAAGAATTTAGTTATCTTTGCTCAAATTTTTAAATGGTATAATTTTTGCCATTGAAAACACTGAGAAACATTAAAATTTAATATAACCATTAAGCTATTAAAAATGGCAGATATGAAAGAAAAGTTGTTCGACATGTTTCAGCCTACATCCACTGAGGATTGGAAGGCGAAAATCATTGCCGATTTGAAGGGCGCCGATTTCGACAAGAAATTAGTGTGGCGCACCAACGAAGGCTTCAATGTGCAGCCTTTCTATCGTTTGGAGGATGTTAAGGATCTTCCCACCTTAAATTCTTTACCGGGTGAGTATCCCTACGTACGAGGCACTCGCGACAACAATGACTGGCTTATCCGTCAAGACTTCCGCGGCACCGCTGAGGAAATCAACAACGAAGCACGCCACGCCATCGACCGCGGAGCCGACGCTATCGGCTTCCAAGTTCCCGAGAACTTCGACGCAAATGCTCTCAACACCATCCTTAACGGTATCGACTTGAACAAAATTGAGGTTAACGTGAAATGTTGCCCCGGTTGCGCTGTTGACGTAGCAACCATCTTGGTTGACTATATCAAAGCCAACGGATTGGAGAAAACATTCCGCGGAAGCATCAATTTCGATCCGTTCAAGAGATTGCTCAACAAAGGCGTAGATTTCCCCAAAGATATCGTAGCCGAAGCTTGCAAACTCCTTGATGTGGTAGCTCCCGTAGAACACCTCAGCTGCTTCGCTGTAGATTCAGTGATGCTCTGCAACGCAGGCGCGTTCATCTCCCAAGAGCTGGGTATCGCACTCGCTTGGGGCGCTGAATGGCTCACACTCCTCACAGAGGCTGGCCGCGGCGTAGATGAGGTAGCTAAACGCATCAAATTCAATATGGGCATTTCATCCAACTATTTCATGGAAATAGCCAAATTCCGCGCAGGTAGATTGCTCTGGGCTGAAATCGTCAAAGCTTACAACCCCGAGTGCCTTTGCGCCGCTAAGATGAAAGTACATGCCACTACTTCACAATTCAATCAGACTATCTTCGACGCTCATGTGAACCTCCTTCGTTCCATGACTGAGACCATGTCGGCTGCTATCGCAGGTGTTGACTCCATCGAGACACTCCCATTTGATTTGCAGTACAAACGTCCCGATGAGTTCAGCGAGCGTATCGCACGCAACCAGCAGCTCTTGCTTCGCGAAGAGTCTCACCTCGACAAAGTCGTTGACCCCGCAGGTGGTAGCTACTATGTAGAGACCCTCACCGTATCCATCGCCAACCAAGCATGGAAAGTCTTCAATGAAATCGAAGATAACGGTGGCTTCCTCGCACAGCTCCGCAACGGCGAAATCCAAAAGAACGTTAACGCCAGTGGCGTGAAACGCCACACCGACGTAGCCCGTCGCAAAGAGGTCCTCTTGGGATCCAACCAGTATCCTAACTTCAACGAGAAAGCCGCAGAGAAGATCGAGACCACAGGTTGCGCTTGCTGCTGCTCCGGTGAAGCTCCCGCTGAAGGTGCCGTTGAGACATTGTCCTACGACCGCGCTGCCAGCCAGTTTGAGGCTCTCCGTCTCGCTACTGAGAGATCAGGCAAACGTCCTAAAGTATTCATGCTCACTATCGGTAACCTCGCTATGAGACTGGCCCGCGCTCAATTCTCTGCCAACTTCTTTGGCTGCGCAGGCTATGAGATCATCGACAACATCGGTTTCAACACCGTTCAAGAGGGTATCGACGCAGCTATGGAGAAAGGCGCTGACGTAGTTGTCCTCTGCTCCAGCGATGACGAATACGCTCAATACGCTCCCGAGGCGTTCAAACTCCTTGACAACCGCGCTCTCTTTGTCGTTGCCGGCGCTCCCGCTTGCATGGACGACCTCAAAGCTCAAGGTATCAACGATTTCATCCACGTGAGAGTTAATGTGCTTGACACATTGAAAGATTTTAATGATAAACTGCTGAAGTAAACTATTATGAGACCGAATTTTAAAGAAATTGACATCACAAACATAGTTTCCCCTGCAGAGCCACAGAAACTCCATGAGGGTGAAACATTCTTGACGGCTGAGCTTATCCCCGTCAAACCAATATATACAAAAGAGGATTTGGAAGGCCTGGAGCACCTGAACTTCGTCTCCGGTATCCCTCCCTATCTCCGTGGCCCTTATAGCGCCATGTATCCCCTCCGTCCCTGGACCATCCGTCAGTATGCAGGTTTCTCCACAGCTGCCGAGTCCAACGCTTTCTATCGCCGTAACCTCGCATCCGGTCAGAAAGGTCTTTCCGTAGCGTTTGACCTCCCCACACACCGCGGTTACGATGCCGACCACGAGCGCGTTGTCGGTGACGTAGGTAAAGCAGGTGTATCTATCTGCTCAGTAGAGGATATGAAAGTCCTCTTCGACGGTATCCCCTTGAACAAGATGTCTGTCTCCATGACAATGAACGGCGCCGTACTCCCCGTGCTCGCCTTCTACATCAACGCAGGTCTTGAGCAAGGCGCTAAGCTCGACGAAATGGCAGGTACTATCCAAAACGATATCCTCAAAGAGTTCATGGTGCGTAACACTTACATCTACCCACCGGCATTCTCTATGAAGATCATCGCCGATATCTTTGAATATACCTCACAAAATATGCCTAAGTTCAACTCTATCTCCATCTCCGGTTACCACATGCAAGAGGCAGGTGCTACCGCCGATATCGAGTTGGCTTACACCCTTGCCGACGGTCTTGAGTACCTCCGTGCCGGCGTTAACGCAGGTATGGACATCGACGCCTTCGCTCCTCGTCTGTCATTCTTCTGGGGTATCTCAATGAACTACTTCATGGAGATCGCCAAGATGAGAGCAGCTCGTATGTTGTGGGCTAAGATCGTTAAGCAATTCAACCCCAAGAACCCCAAATCATTGGCATTGCGTACACACAGCCAGACATCTGGTTGGTCACTCACAGAGCAAGACCCCTTCAACAATGTCGGCCGTACTTGCGTAGAGGCTATGGGTGCCGTACTCGGTCACACTCAGTCACTCCACACCAACGCCCTTGATGAGGCTATCGCATTGCCTACCGACTTCTCAGCTCGTATCGCCCGTAACACCCAGATTTATATCCAAGAGGAAACCTACGTTACTAAGCAGGTTGACCCATGGGGTGGTAGCTACTATGTAGAGGCGCTCACCAACGAGATTGCCCACAAAGCATGGGACCACATCCAAGAGATCGAGAAACTCGGCGGTATGGCTAAAGCTATTGAGACAGGCCTTCCCAAACTCAAAATCGAGGAAGCAGCTGCCCGCACACAAGCCAAGATCGACTCCGGCAAACAGACTATCGTCGGTATCAACAAATATCGCCTCGACCACGAGGATCCTATCGACATCCTTGAGGTGGACAACACCGAGGTACGTAAAGAGCAATGCGCTCGCCTTGAAGACCTCCGCGCACACCGCGACGAAGAGGCAGTACGCAAAGCCCTTGCCGAGATCACAGAGGTAGTGAAAGACCCATCTAAGGGTAACCTCCTTGACAAAGCCGTCAAAGCCGCAGGTCTCCGCGCTACATTGGGCGAGATCTCCGATGCTTGCGAGGCTGTAGTAGGTCGTTATAAAGCAGTAATTAAAACAATTTCCGGCGTGTATTCAAGTGAAGAAAAAGGGGATCCCGAATTTGAGGAAGCCCGCAGAATGGTTGCCGAATTCGCTAAACGTGAAGGCCGTCAGCCACGTATCATGATTGCGAAAATGGGACAAGACGGTCACGACCGTGGCGCTAAAGTCGTTGCTACCGGTTATGCAGACTGTGGTTACGACGTCGATATGGGCCCATTGTTCCAGACACCTGCCGAGGCAGCTCGCCAGGCCGTAGAGAACGACGTTCACATCCTTGGCGTATCCTCACTTGCAGCAGGTCACAAGACCCTCATCCCGCAAGTAATCGAGGAGCTCAAGAAGCTCGGCCGTCCCGACATCATGGTGACCGCCGGTGGTGTAATCCCTGCACAGGACTACGACTTCCTTTACAAAGCAGGTGTAGCAGCCATCTTCGGCCCCGGTACTCGCATCCCATATTCAGCTATTGAGATGATCCGCATCCTCAACGCTGAGCGCGACGC
>CAZLJS010000049.1:0-10685 GCA_964559895.1 uncultured Sangeribacter sp. | reverse complement strand
TTGACGTTTCCTGCGAACTGCACTTTCAGACGGTCCTGATTGTTCTCCCTATTGCCGCCGAAATTATAGCTGGCTAGCGTCATGGGGGTATAAACGTTGTAGAACTTCTGTGTCTCGAAGGTGTTCATCCATGGGGTGAGCGTCTGGGAGAAGAAGAACGCGTCGGGTTTATTGCGGTTGAAGAGTATGAGCGTTTCCCCTTCGGCGCCAAGGTTGCCGGTGGTGAGGAACGCGTCGGACTGCATGGAGGGGATGGCTTGGCGTTGATAGTTGTACGCAAGGGTGTCTATTTGCGCCTCTTTATGTTCGCCCAAAGGCCATGAGAGGGTCCACGCCGTAGGGATATGCAGCGTGCTTACCGTGTCGGTGACGGCAGTCTTGCCTGCGGTGATCGACGACGGGGTAGAGGTTATATCTTGTGCTAAGGCGGCATATCCCGACACTGCGAGCGTCAACATTCCGCCTATAAATCTTTTTATAGGAAACATAGTGCGAAATTAAGAAAAAGCCGCCACTTATACAAATAAAGTGTTGGTGCAGGGAGGTGGTGCTAAAGTGGCGCCGCCTCCCTGTAAGTGATCAGAACGCGTTTCTAGCCATGGGGCTGTTGCGGAACTGTTTGGGAGTCATGCCGGTGGCGTTCTTAAAGAACTTGGCGAAGAATGACTGTGAAGGGAAGTTGAGGTGCTCGGCGATTTGCCCCATGCTCAGTGTAGATGACTTGAGCATGACCTTTGCTTCCAGCGTGATATAATTTCTGATCCAATCGGCTGCGGAGAGGCCCGTGCACTGTTTTAGCAGACGCGATAGGTGCTTGGTGGTGACACCCAGCGTGTCGGCGTAGAATACTATTTGGCGCTCCTTCTTGAAGTTCTGTTGCACGAGTATCATAAACTTATCTATCAGCGGATTGCGACGGAATGTGTTGGATTCCTGCGGTCTATGGCGTTGAAGGATGTTGTTGTAGCTCTTGTAGCCCACTTCAAAGTAGAAGGAGAGCAGTGCGTGGAGGATAGCCTGGAATCGGTAGGGGTTCTCGTGGTCGTTGGCCAGAGACTCCATCAGATAGTAGAACCGTTGATAGGTATGCACATCTTCTGGAGACACCGATGCGAGGGGATTGACACGCATGGCGGGTGATGAGCCGGAGTCATGGAGTGTGAGCAATAGTGAATCACTCAATTGCGCCGACATCACGATGAATGAAGCGTCGAAATCATCGGTGACATACTTGAGTTGCATGGATTCTGTGGGCTTCACAGAGATTACGCATGGTGCTGTTACTTTGATTTTCAATAAGTTGACCTCTATCTCCGCAGCGCCTTTTGTTACAAATATGGACACGTGCGAAGAGAACTTAATCGGATCCTTTAGTGGTCTCAAAAAGGAGGCCGTCAAATGATTGTACACCCAAAAATCTACATCAAGAATCTCATCTACAGATTGAGGTAGATTGTTGTAGGTTAGAGTTGGTCTAGTCATTAGATTAAATAGTGGAAATTGTGATAATAATTACTTACATGTTAACTAGTTAAAAAACTTATACAGTTTATCGTTGTCGATCACACACATTATAGGAAGTCCGTCGGGGCCTGTGTTGGAATCGGGTAGTTTAAACAGGTCGCTAATAATCTTCTCCATCTCAGCGGCAGAGAGGGGTTGACCGCGGCGGATGGCTCCGCTGCGTGCCATGGCAAGGGCCACGCGGCTACGCACGGTGTCGGCGCCGGGTGTCTCGCTGCCATAAGAGTCTGATTCCATATTCAACGCATCCAATATATGTAAGACCGCGTCCTTGCCATCCTGGCCGGAGAGCGTTGGGGGCAGGGAGGTGATCACCCAACTATCGCCTTGTGGTTGCAATGTGATACCCATGAGTTGTAGCTCATCTTTTACGATTTCTAGTATGGCTTGTTGGGTCGTGTCTAAGTGAAGTTCTTCGCCAAACATCACGCGTTGCAGCGCGCCCTGTCCGAGGGTGGCGCTTTTCATGAATTGCTCATAGAGTATCTTCACGTGTGCGCGGTGTTGGTCTATGATCAGCAGTCCTTCGCGCGACGGCGCCACGATGTAGCGGTGGTCGTGCTGCAGACAAAGGGGAGGTACACCCTCTTGCGTCACATTAAGCGGCAGGTTGCTGCTTGTCTCCGGCGGCGTTTGGGGCGGGGTCGCGGCGGACTCTTGCATAAATCCGTCATAGAGTTTATTCCAGTCATGAGGTACGTTTGTCGAGGAGGATGTGCTATAGTTGGCTTGGCGTGGTGCGGCACTGTGTTGCTGCTGCGGCACCTGCCACGGTGCGGGATTCGACGCGGTGCTCTCTACCATGAATGAGGGTAGCCCGGGGAACTCCGGGGGCGTCTCCAATCCGGCATTTGTACTTTCAAAGGGGTTGTAGTTGGGGTCGAAGGAGGATGAGGGGTAATAGACATCCTCTCCGGCGCGCGGCGGTTCCACCTCCAGCGGGTTGGCGTCGAAGTCTATCGAGGGCACTGCCGAGAATTTTCCCAGGGCAGCGCGGATGGCAGAGGTGAGCAGGGTCCATATCTGCTGCTCGTTCTCAAACTTAATCTCGTTTTTGGTGGGGTGGATGTTGACATCAATTGTCTGCGGATCGACCTCAAATTTGAGGAAGTAGCAGGGCTGCGTGTCGGGGGCGATGAGGCGCTCGAAGCAGGACATGATGCCGCGGTGGAAGTAGGGGTGGCGCATATTGCGTCCGTTGGCGATGAGGTACTGCAGCGCGTTGCGACGACGTGCATGTTCGGGACGCGACACGAATCCTTTGATTTTCACTATCTCGGTGTCTATCTCCACGGGCAGCAGCTCCATATTCAGGGAGCCTTTCCATAGCTCGGCGATGCGCTGCTTGAAGGTGCCGGGGCGCAGGTCGCGTTGCTTGGTGCCGGTGTCGAGGGAGAAGCGGATGTGATTGTTGACAAGAGCCAGGCGCTCAAACTCGCGGATGATGTTGGAGAGCTCTATGGTGTCTGACTTTAGGAAACGGCGTCGCGCGGGCACGTTGAAGAAGAGATTTTTCACCGAAATGGTGGTGCCGCGTTTGCAGTAGCATGGTTCTTGGAGCTCCACTTGGGAGCCGTTGATGATGAGGCGTGTGCCCATCTCATCGGCGTCTTGGGCTGACAGCACCTCTACTTGCGATATGGCGCATATCGAGGGCAATGCTTCGCCGCGGAAGCCCATGGTGTGCAGGGTGAAGAGATCGGAGGCTTCGCGTATCTTGGATGTGGCATGACGCTCAAAGGCCAGGCGGGTATCCGTCGGGCTCATACCTTTGCCGTTGTCGGAGACTTGCAATAGTGTCCTGCCGGCATCGCGTATAAGTATTTGTATTTCAGTCGCTCCGGCATCGACGGAGTTCTCTACCAACTCTTTTAGCACCGAGGAGGGACGTTGGATCACCTCTCCGGCGGCTATTTGGTTGGCAACCGAGTCCGGTAGCAACTTAATCACATCAGCCATAACTTACGCTTCTCTAATCTTCTGCTTTTTGTTTACCCGACAAGGGGGGCAAACTCAAATATTCTTCAAGTTCATCTGGTACATCGCCTAAATCATCGGCCCATCGCAATTTCCCATCATTATACCATTCTCTTTTTGGCCGTATGATTGTAGTGATATCTTTTATATCTTTAAATATCTGCAAATATAATTGATTTTTTTTAATCATGAAAATCGGAGTGACGGTTCCAGACACATCAGGCCATATTTTTAACTTTTCAAGACCTTTTTTAGCATTTATAGAGTCATTTTGGTCCTCATTTGTCCTCATGTCGATGGTGAGGTAGCTTCCTTCGGCCGTAACTAGCTTATTATATGTGGAATCGTTCTCCATGGGGAGGAAGATAGCCTGCACGTTCCCCTCCACGTATAGGTTGCTCAGTTCGCTGTTGATGAAGTTGGCGAGCATCTTCTTTCCGGCGAGTTGGTTGTAGTAGTCCCCCTCTATCTGCTGGGTGACTAATCCATATTCGGGCAGCAGCGCCCAATCGACTGTGGAGTCGTTGAAATGCACATGGATAGTGTTGCCTGCCACCTGTTTTTCGCCGTTCCACACCACGGGGCGGCGATACATAAATAGCATTGAGTCGGCTTGGTTGTAGCGCATAGTGTCGGCTACGCCCTGCAGATCTACGCGGAAGAAGCGCGCCAGATGGATCGCCTCTGCCAGGTAATACTCTTTATCTATATATGTGGTGTCTTGGGGTATTATAGGTAGCTCTTTGGGCATAGCACCGTTGGCGTCATCGTCGCTATTCTCTCCGACAGGGTTGGGGATGTCGGCAGTGGCGTCTATGAGTTGTGCTTGCGCGGCGTCGGAGAGGGAGTCCTTATCCAGCGGCTTTGGTGTGAGCACCATCTCGGGGCGTGTGAGCACCTGCGTGCGGATAGTGTCGGCGCGCATGAAGATGGTGTCGGGGTGGGAATACTCCTTCAGCAGGGGGTATTGGGTGGCGAGTGCCACGCGTGTGCTGTCGTTGTAGTATCCATATCCGCCGATAAGCACGGCATGGTGCGCGGTGTCGGTGAGCACCATAGGACGCGCCTTGGAAGGGTCGGCGAAGCTGAACGCCTCGCTGATGCGTGATAACTTGTCGTATATGATGGAGTCACCTTCGAGGGTAACCACATTATTGTTGCTGTCTTTATGAACGATGAGAGAACGGCTCTGCAGGATAGCGTGGTCGCGCGCCGTGTCATACTGTCCTTTGTTGGTGTGGATAGTATCGTTTTTGCCCATGATGATGGCGGGGCGGTCGATGTTGGCTATCTTGGTGGCGGTGTTGTATAGCAGCTGGTCGGTCTCCAGGGTGTAGCCATCCTTCTTGTTGACCAGACGCACGTCGAGGTCAAACTCCGCCAATTTGGTGCGCGGTGAATAGCGGCCGTTGATGGATGTGAGCACGTTGACCTTGTCGTCGATTTTACCGCCGTTGAAATAGTCGCCATACTCCTGTATGAGGTCGTAGTCGAGGCTATCGGTGGTGAGGGTGACGTTGCGGTTCTCCAATCGCACCTTCTGGGTGCCGCGTGTACGCAGCTTGGCTTGACGGATATTGCCGTCGTAATATACCACGTCGGAGTAACCCTTGAGGGTGTCACCCTGTACCATCCTCACGTTGCCGAAGGCGTCCATGGAGTTGCTCTCGGGATAATAGTATGCCGAGTCGCAATACATAAACATGCCGGCCTGGCGAAATTCTACGTTACCCTTGAGTATCTGTCGCTCGCGGCCGTCAGTAGGGGTGGCGTATAGCGAGTCGGCGTGCTCGAGGAATACCTTGCCCGACTGATAACGGTTGGCGCTGGGCACTTCCGGCTTAAAGGG
Organism: uncultured Sangeribacter sp.; assembly: GCA_964559895.1. Taxonomy (GTDB): domain Bacteria; phylum Bacteroidota; class Bacteroidia; order Bacteroidales; family Muribaculaceae; genus Lepagella. Next base: position 5,335 of record CAZLJS010000049.1, on the reverse strand, counting down.
TTTGGTAGGTGCGGGACGGGTAAACTCGTTCTTGGGTTTGGTCTGGCTCTTAGGCTTCTGCTGCGATAGCGCTGCCACACATATTTCAGCGGCGCTCCATCCAACGATGAGCGCCACCAAAAGCATTATTATTTTAGCTGTTTTTCTCAACTTCTTAAACTCCTATTACACTACTTCTTCCATCCGTTGTATTGGAAATCGCAGTTGTCCCACCCATCTTCGATATGGATATAAGTATCTTTGATTTTCTTTTCTATCCATTCAGTGATGATCTTTTCGCGGGCGTTTTGCTCATACATCTCTTTGATCATGTTGTAGTCCTCAGAGAGGGAGGCGCGGTGGCCTTCGATGCGGTTTGTGAGTTTAACGATAGACACCACGTCGCGGTTTTTGGCTTGGTCCTTCATGATAAATGCTTCGGAGATGTCGCCTACGTTCATCTTTTCAATCACTGCGGCAGCCTCGGCGGGGAGCTGCTGCATCTCAAAGCGGGAGCTACCTGTGGCTGCGTTGACCATGATACCTTTATTATTGCGGGTGTCTTTATCGTGGGAGGCGTATTGGGCTGCTTCCTCAAAGGTGAATCTGCCGCGGACTATCTCTTTGCGCAGCGAGTCGAGGCGCACGCGTGAGTCCTCCAGGTCGGCGCTGCTCACGTGGGGACGGAGCAGGATATGGCGCACGTTGACCTGGTCGCCACGTTTCTCGATGAGCTGGATGATATGGAAACCATATTCAGTCTCTACGATGCGCGACACCTTCTTGGGGTCGCTGAGGTTGAACGCCACGTTGCTGAACTCCGGCACGAAGTCGGCTCTGCCGTGGAAACCAAGTTCGCCACCCTGCATGGCGCTACCGTTATCCTCGCTATACATGATGGCTAGAGTAGAGAAGTCTGCTTCTCCATTGTTGACGCGCTCTGCATAGTCGCGCAGACGCGCTTTCACATCTTCTATTTCTTGCTTTGGAACGTTGGGGTAGAAGGTGATGATTTGCGCCTCTACCTGCAAGGGCACGTAGGGGATGCTATCGCTGGGGAGTGACGCGAAATATTTCTTGACATCTTGCGGAGTGGCCTTCACATTCTTGGTGAGGTTGCTCTGCACCTGCTGTATGATAGTCTGTGTGCGCATCACATCTTTGAGCTGTTCGCGCAGCTCGGGGATGGACTTATGGAAATACTCCTCGACGCGCTCTTTGCTGCCTATGCCGGAGATGAAGTAGTTGATACGTTTCTCCACGCCGGAGTTGATCTGGCCCTCATTAGGCTCGATGGTGTCGAGTTTTGCCTGGTGTAGGTATAGTTTCTCCACGGCTATCTGCTCGGGGATGGCGCAATAGGGGTTGGTGGGCACGTTGGAGCCTTCAAGCTTCATCTCGCTGTATTGTTCTTCCACGTCGGAGCGGAAGATAGCTTCGTCGCCGACGACCCATACCACCTCATCTACAATGTTGCTTTGCACTTGCGATTGACCGATGGCAGCTACTCCGATGGCAGCCATGGCGCCTAGCGCCAATATATGTTTACCTTTCATTTATTTTTGTCTGTTTACTATTAATCTTTAATTTACCTGACTTGAGGGCTTTGTCGATAAGCGAATTGAAGAGCGCGTCTTCATATTTGCCGCGAGAGGCCTCCTCAAGGCTCTTTTTTATCTCTATTGCCGCTATCTCGTAGGGCATAGGTGAGTCGGTGGAGAGATGTTGTGAGATATGGAAGATGTATGTCGAGCCCATATACGTAGTCTCAAAATCCTTGGTGGTGGCTACAAACGCGTCGGCGGAGGGGAAATGATATGGTATCTGGCTACGTAGCTGGTCCCAGTCCTGCCAGTTGTCCATGAAGTAGTCATACTGTATCGCCTCCTTGTAGGCATACTTTTCCAGTCGGTCGAGGTTCTGCTCATTGGGGTTGCGCATCCATTGCCGCACGTTGTCCAATTGGCTTGAGTTGGCGGGCAGCTTGATGTAAACGCCCTTCACCAGCGGGGCGGAGAGGGTGTATTGGCTGCTATGCCTGTCGTAGAAACTCTTCACCGAGTCTTCCGATACCATTCCCGCGGCCTGAGCCCTCATTCGTTTGCGATATTCCGCGATAAGGAGGCGGCGACGATAGTCGGCCACCATGCGCTCTATCTTCTCATCGCTGCCAAGGTTCTCCTCGGCGATCTCCTCAAGTAGCTGTTCCTCGAGCCACGAACGTTGAAGCGTAGCGGCGAGCGCGCAGCTATCTTCATATTCCAGATCAGAGGGGATATTGCGCGACAATTCAGTCCTAGTAAGCACAGAATCGCCGTATTGCAATAGGATATCCTCTTGCAATGGCACGCTGACCTCCGGTTTATTGCACCCCGGAGATACCAACAACGCCGCTCCAAACGATAGCCCAAGCAGCAGAGTTGCAGACTTTTGCAGGTATGGTAGGAAAGTCGATCTCATTATAGCTTGCAAATTTAGTGATTTTTCGTGATATTTGGCTTTGTCATAATGTTTTTTGTGAAAAAATAAGATTTATGAGTCGTATGAGTCTTATAATTCGTATGAGTCTTATAAGATACATAAGAATTATACGACTTATCCGACTCATAAGAATTATACGACTTATCAGACTCATACGACTCACCCGACTCATATCCCCTGTCAATTTATTCCCTCTTAAATTTTGCCAATTGAGAAAGTTTTGTCATTTTTGCAGTTGAATTAACCCTATGACAGATATTATGAAGAAAATTAGTTTTATTTTGCTCGCCGGATTGCTGTCGGCATGTAGCGCTCATTCAAGCGTTGGTGAGACAGATACCGAAGAGGAAGAGGTTGTGGACACAGACATTAACGACGATGTGAGAAACTTCAATTCCCCCGACTTGACGCTCAATGCACTCCACTCCAAAGTGGATTGTGCCGTCACCCTTACCTATGCCGCCTCCATGAAAAACGGCGAGCTCAATAAGGGAAAATTGGTGCAAGTTGATTCCCTTTACTTCGACGAGGCCGGTAGAATGATTCGTAAGGTAGTCAACATCTCCGAAGCATGGAGCTCCTCCTCTGTAGAAACCTTTGAATACGACACCGATGGTAAGCTCAAGAGCGGCAAGGCGGTGCAGAAATACGACAACGAGTCCTATAAATATAAGGTGAAGGTGAACCGCAATCAAGATGACTATATCGTAGGCATTAAATACATCAGCGACATTAAAGATGTCACCATGGACAGCACCGACGAATATGTCTGGGACAATGGCTTGCTGACATCATTCACCAACACCGGATATGAGTGGACCACTACCTCAGAATATAAATATGACGATGACGGACTATTGCACCAAGAGCGCGTAGAGAGCGGTGAAGAAGGGATGGTGTCCATCACCACTATCAAATACGACTACAAGGATTTTGATGAGTTTAACAACTGGACCAACTGCAGCATCAAAGAGGTCACCGACTCTTACGAAGACTATGAGGTGCTCACCAAAGTCGGAGAATCAGAAGTAGCGTATAAAATCAAAGAACGTCAAATCATTTATCGCAAATAGCTGATAATTAGATAGAATAGAGATTAGTGATGGCGATAGCGGTATCAATAGTGACATATAAGACCGATCTGGGCGAGCTGGAGCGCTGTATGGCGTCGTTGCAGTCTGAGATGGTGAAGCGCGTCTATGTGGTGGACAACTCCTCACAGACAGCTATTGAGGAGTTCTGTTGTCGTTATCACAATGTCACCTATCTCCCCGGAGAGAATGTAGGCTATGGCGCGGGGCACAACAGGGCGTTGCGCAGAGTGCTCAAGGATGACACGGTGAAGTATCATCTGGTGCTCAACTCCGACGTCTATTTCGATCCATCCGTGCTCGAATACCTCATCAGCTATATGGAGCTCCACGACGAAGTAGCGCAGCTGCAACCTCGCGTAGTGTATCCCAACGGTGAGTTGCAATACACATGCCGCCTATTGCCCACCCCTGCCAACCTTATCTTCCGCCGTTTCCTCCCCAAGGCGCTTGGCACGAAGATGGACCGCCGCTATACCCTCGCCTTCTGGGACCATGGCAGACCCATCGACATAGCCTATCATCAGGGCAGCTTTATGCTCTTCCGCACATCAGCGTTTGCCGAGGTGGGGCTCTTCGACGAACGATTCTTCATGTATCCCGAGGATATAGACATCACACGCAGGATGCACCGCCGTTTCCGCACCGTTTACCTCCCTCATGTGAGTATCGTTCACGCCCACAGAGCCGCCTCATATAAGAACCGCAAGATGCTGCGTATCCATATCGTCAATATGATACGCTATTTCAACAAATGGGGCTGGCTATGCGACAAAGAACGCCGTGAATGGAACCGGCAGATCCTCAATGAATTAGATTATAGAAAATAGAATGTAGATGAATAAAATCGCTTTGTATCTCACCGCGGTGCCTGTGATGGCTATCGCCGTAGCTTGTAGCAAAGATGTAGTGGCGGCGATACCTGCCGAGTACGTGCCCGCGCAACCATCTTATGCCGCCACTGAGATGTGGCATATCCAACGCAACGATGTCGGCAACGGTGCCGACGTTTTTTATATCCCCTCCACATGGGAATATGACTGGCAGACAGCCGATGGGGTGGTGTCGCACTATGCCGATACCTCCAATCCGCAGCACCTCGCCGACATGAATATAGAGATGACCGCCGCTGCCGACTATATGGCGGATGGCAACAATTTCTATTCACCATATTACCGCCATATCACCCTCGACTCATGGGCTACGCTCAACGAGGACACCATCTCACGCCGTTATCGCGATGTGGCATGGCTGGATATTCAAAACGCGTTCAACTATTTCTTGGAGCACTACAACGCCTCCCGCCCCTTCATCCTTGCCGGTTTCAGCCAGGGTGGCAAGTCGGTGGTGGAGCTGCTGAAGGTCATGCCCGAGGAGGTTCGACAGCGCATGGTAGCAGCCTATGTGTTGGGGTATAAGGTCACTCCCGACGACATGGCTGCCGCACCATGGATCACCGCCGCGAAAGACTCCATCGACACCGGCGTCACTATCTGCTACAACTCCGTCTCCGACGTGAAATATATCAAGCCCGTGGTAAGCAGTCCCAACGTGATGTGTATCAATCCGGTGAACTGGCGCACCGACGCCACCCCGGCGATACTCAACGACACCATCACCGTGACGCTCAACCCCGACTACAACGTGTTGGTATTGGATGGCTTCGACGGCAGCTATCTCCCCAATATCCTCAATATTCTCAACGTAGGGGACTATCATGGCATAGAGCCCTGGGTGTATAGCGACTGCCTGCGCCGCAACTTCAAGCAGCGCATCAAAGCCTA
>CAZLJS010000048.1:0-10690 GCA_964559895.1 uncultured Sangeribacter sp. | reverse complement strand
GGTAACACCAAGCCAAACAACAACGGCAACATCGGTAATACCAAGCCCAATAATAACGGCAACAACTTTGATCGCCCGAATAATAATAACAACAACCGCCCGAACAACGGGAACCAAGGCAAGCCCAACAGCGGCTATCCCGGCAAACCCGGTGGTTACGGACACAATATGCAGCCCAACACTCCGGCACCCAACATGCACGCCAGAGCACCCCGCCCCTCATACCGTCCGGCTGTACGTCGCGGTGTCCCCTCGTTCAACGCCATCCTTGGCATCACTTTCGGCTCGGTGATTAATGCCTCTATCAACGCTCTTCTCAATAGCGGATACAGCATCACCACATACGACAACAACACCGTATATATGCAGAACGTGGCTCAATTCGGCATCACATGGCCTACCGTAGCTCTCTATTACGGCTCCGCAGGTCTATACTCCTCGCAGTTTGAATATGTCTCGACTTACCAAAGCCAAAACGTCTTCAACTCCGCCTATGCCAACATCTGCCGCACCTATGGCAACCCGATTAGCCAAAACATCGGTCGCGCTACTGCTACCGCTACTTGGTGGGGTGGCGACGCCAACGGATATATCACTCTGAACTTCGGTTCTAACTATAGCAACTACGGCCCGCAGTTCTACACCACTTTAACTATGGGCATGTAACCATCACCTAATTATGAAAATGTTTAACAGAAAAAATATGACAGTAGCGGCAACCCTGGTTGTCGCTACTTTATCCTTTACAGGATGTAAACCGACGGAGAATAATTACCGCACCGCCTACGAAACAGCCACCAAGCATAAACAGGAAGCCGCCGTGGATGAGGACATCGACCTCACCAACGTGATAATGGAGGACACCCCCAAGCGTGCCACCACAGAATACGGCGACGCGTATGTGCGCTATGACCTACTCTCAGTGTATGGCGACGCACCAAAGAAACTCAGCCGTTTCAACGTGGCTTTGGGCTCATATAAGATGCGCGCCAATGCAGAGAGCGATGCTGAGCAACTACGCTCCTCCGGATACGACGCATTTATCATGCAGGATGGCAAGTCGGTGCTTTACGTCATGGCAGGCTCTTTCGACAATATCAACGATGCCGTAGCGTTTCTCAACGAATTCAAGAAGAAGAATCCCGACCGCCCATATGTGGGGCTCCCCGGAGATGCCGTAATCTATATCCGTTAAGCGTAAAAGTCAGGATACGATATTCGAAATAGAAGCCTATAATATTTTATTTGCCCCAACAAATCAAATTTTAAATAAAATTTGGAGGTGCGGCATTTTATATTTAAATTTGCCGCAGAATTTGCGGTGTTATATGCAAAATAATGCCGCATAAGCTAAAACCGATACAGATATGTATATTCACGAGCGGGAAAATTGGACTAAATTCAGATGGGACGAATCAAAAGTTTCGTTGCTTCTTGAAATCGCAAGCCGTAAGCAAGGTGTGCTCTATGGCCGGCTTGGCGATGTGGGTTTCGATAGCAAATTAAGGGCAATGGCAGAGAACCTCACAATGGATGTGATGCACTCATCGGAAATAGAGGGCATCAAACTCAACGTTGATGAGGTGCGCTCATCAATAGCTCGAAAATTGGGTATCGAGAATGTGAAATACACAGCACCGTCTCATTATGTGGATTCAGTCGTATCAGTGATGCTTGAGGCAATCAAAAACTACAAAGCACCATTAACAAAGCAGCGGTTATGCGCTTGGCAAGCCGCATTTTTTCCATCCGGATATAGTGAAGGATCAGAGATAGAGGTGGGTAGATATCGCACTAACGAGGAGCATATCGTCTCCGGCATGTTTGGTCGTGAGCGTATTCATTACATTGCACCCTCTCCAGATAGAGTTGAAGCAGAAATGGCTAAATTCATTGATTGGTTCAATGCTGATCTGTCCATTTCGTCGGTAGTATCTTCGGCTATTGCACATCTTTGGTTTGTGTCTATTCACCCATTTGAAGATGGGAATGGGCGCATGGCTCGTATTCTATCGGATATGATGCTTGCGCGTGGCGATGGTAGTGAGCTGCGGTTCTACAACGTCTCTGCTCAAATCAATCGCAACAAAAACAAATATTACGACGTGTTGGAAGCGACGCAGCGTGGCGATGGCGACATCACCGCATGGCTCGTTTGGTATATCAACACCCTCATAGCATCGCTGGATGATGCCTATGCCGGAGTATGTAACGTTTTGAATAAAAGCCTATTTTGGAAAACTCATTCCGAAATAACATTCACAGAGCGTCAGATGGCAATGCTCAATCTATTTCTTGATGGTTATGAAGCTAAGATAACGTCAAAGAATTGGGCCACGCTTGCCAAATGCTCTACAGACACAGCAAATCGCGACATCCAAGATTTGTTGGCGAAGAATGTGCTGAAAATAGATATTCCCGGAGCCAAACGCCCCAGTTACTCTATTGTATATAATTCTGAAGATATATCGCAATTATTCAGCAATATAGAAGTACATGAGGAAGAAAACAAGTTTTATCTGACCGGGATATTCAAAGGGGTAACAACGATACACGAGCGATTGATGCCACTCGATGCCACTCGGTTGCAAAAAGGAGATATTCCTATGGCTGCAATTCTCAACAAATATTGTTCCTACTTGCTGATGAAGTGAGTATCAGTCATAGCATTTTCACCTTGCTCCGGAATAATCGGAGAGCGAGCGGCATCAAGCGCTATTAATAGTTCATTCCCGTCAAAAACGAAGTCAGGAAATTACGATTCCAAAGTGGCGGCAAACTCCATCAAATATGCTTTGATGAAATCATCAATGTCGCCATCCATGACTCCATTCACATCTGATGTCTGATAATTTGTGCGGTGATCCTTGACACGTCGGTCATCAAAGACGTAACTGCGAATCTGGCTACCCCATTCAATCTTCTTCTTGCCGGCCTCTATCTTAGCCTGCTCAGCCATGCGATGCTGCAACTCCTTCTCATAAAGGATAGATTTCAACTGACGCATAGCATTCTCTTTATTCTTGGGTTGGTCGCGAGTCTCGGTGTTCTCAATGAGTATCTCCTCCTCTTCTCCGGTATAAGGGTCCTTGTACTGGTATCTCAGGCGCACACCCGATTCTACCTTATTGACATTCTGGCCACCTGCGCCACCGCTGCGGAAGGTATCCCACGACACACAAGCCGGTGCTATGTTTATCTCAATAGTATCATCAACCAACGGGGTGACAAAGACTGAGGCAAACGACGTCATGCGTTTACCCTGGGCATTATACGGACTGACTCGCACCAAACGATGCACGCCGTTCTCGCTCTTGAGATAGCCATATACGTAGTCTCCCTCAATGTTGATAGTGGCTGACTTGATACCCGCGTCATCACCTTCGAGCAGCTGAGATATGGTGGCTTTATATCCATGTTTCTCGGCCCAACGCAGATAAAGACGCATCAGCATCTGCGCCCAATCCTGGCTCTCAGTACCACCGGCACCGGAATTGATCTTGAGCACTACTCCGAGCTTATCCTCTTCGCGACGCAACATATTGCGCAGCTCCAGGTTTTCAAGCGTAGCAGCTACCTTGGCATACTGCTCATCGACCTCCTCTTCGGTGACGAGGCCCTCTTTGACAAAATCAAATGCCAACGACAACTCCTCGACCTGCTTATCCAACTCGGTATAGCTGTCGATCCAGAAATGGAGCTCCTTTATCTTTCTCATTTGCGCTTCCGCCTTGGCACGATCCTCCCAAAAGTCGGCTACGTGAGTGCGCAATTCCTCTTCTTCTACTTCAATCTTCTTATTATCGATGTCAAAGATACCTCCTCAACGCGAGCTTGCGTTCTATCGTCTCTTTAAGCACTTCTTGTGTAATCATATACTATTATATATTATTTAGCAAGAGAAATCCTCCCGCTTTCAGGAGCGCAAAGTTACAAAAAATTACTAACTTTGCACTAATTTTGGGAGCACTGTATAATATTAAGCGCCCAATATCGTTAATAATGAACAGAAAATAAAAGGCTATAACATTGTAATAAATTAGAAATGAAGAAACTATTTGCAATCTTAATGCTGGGACTACTTCTAACATCATGTAGTTCAAACAAAGAAAATGTGGTATATCTCAGGGACTTAGAGTCAAGCCAAAGCGGCACTCTCCCCTACACTTACCAACCGATTAAATTGCAAGCACAAGACGAATTGTCGATATGCGTATCATCCGAAGTACCGGGTGCTACCGCCACATATAATTTGCCTTTCAACAATTTCACCTCACGCACAGAATTGCCCGAACAGAGCACTACACAACGATTCCAGACCTACATCGTCAACAATGAAGGAGATATCAACTTCCCCATCCTTGGCAAAATTCACGTAGCAGGAATGACTACTATGGGGCTTACCAACTACCTCACCCAACGTATTTCCGAGAATGTAGAGAACCCTGTAGTACGCGTAGAGTTGCTCAACTTCAAGGTACAAGTCACAGGTGCCGTCAATGGTCCCAAATCAGTAGAGTCCAACAATGAGCGACTCACCGTGCTGGAAGCTATCACAGCGGCAGGTGACGTCAAAATCGGTGCCCGCTACGACAACGTGCTCATCATACGTGAAGAGAACGGTGAGCTTCATTACCACCGTATCGACCTTACCGACTCAAAAAGCATCACATCACCCTACTACTACCTCAAACAGAACGACGTAGTGTATGTAGAACCCGGTGACAACATAAAACAACAATTAACCTACAATAGCAAACGCAATTTTAATATGACTACTGCATCTTTGATAGTAAGTTCATGTTCGGTTATAGCTTCATTGATTATTGCTTTTGCTGACTAATACTAACAAAACAAACTAAGAATTACAGATTAACGATGGCTGATGTTAAATTAAACGACGCAGACGAACCGAAAATACACTTCGGCACTATAATTAAATATTTTATCAAGAATTGGTACTGGTTCCTAATATCACTAGTAGTATTCTTGGGATTGGGTTTTCTCTACCTAAAAATCAAGCACCCCACATACGCTGTGACGGGCACCATAATGTTTAACCAAAACGAGGATGACGAAGCCCCAAGCGGTATGTTAGGCTCGTTGATGGCCAGCTTCTCCATGGGTGGGTCAAACTATGTCTCGGTAGATGACGAGGTATTCAAAATCAAATCACACACAGCCATTAGAAATCTGGTGAAAGATTTGAACCTTAACAAAAGCTACGTCAACAAACCCGGACTTTTTAAACGCAAAGTTTATTATTACCAAGAGTCTCCGTTGGATATCCAGATTCCCGACGAGGTGCTCGATACTATCAGCGCCACTACAGAATTCCGCATCACCACCGGTAACAATGGTAAAGATATACACGTGAAGGTGAAACAAGGTGATTACAGGACAGTGTTCAACGAGGATATCAAATCCTTCCCCTACACTGTAAAAACACCTCTAGGACGCTTCACTATCGTCACTACGCCATACTACAAAGCAGAGGACGACCTTGACTTCAGAGCTACCGTGGATAGCCCCGACACCTACGCTTCAGAAATTACTGAGGATATCGACGCTTTCCCCGAGTCTAAAAAATCCAACGCTGTCATCATCAACTATGAGGCAATCAACACAGAAATGGGTAAAGCGCTCATCAACCACCTCATTGAGATTTACAACGAGGGCAGCGTCGCCGACAAGAGAGCTCAATCAGAGGCTACTCTCAACTTCCTCAACGAACGTCTGGTGAAACTTTACAAGGACCTCGACGGCTCTGAGAGCACTATCGCCAACTATAAGAAGAACAATAATATTGTTGATCCCGAAGTGGAGGCACAATACATCTTCGCACTCAAACAGCAAACCAATAGCGCGCTCATCGAGCTTGAGTCGCAGGTGGCAATCCTGAAAATGGTAAAAGAGTTCCTCGAAGGTGAACAGAACAAATATGCGTTGGTACCCTTTGCCGGTGGCGTGAAAGGATTTGAGCAGGGCTCCGGTCTTGTTTCCACCATCGACGCATACAACACCTTGGCTTTGGAACACATGAAAATCGAGTCAAGCGCCAAAGGCAACAACTCCTCACTCAAACAGATTGAGGCCCAGATGGACGCCATGCGCAAGAATTTGATGATAAGCGTGGACCGCACTCTCAGCGCCGCCAAGATTTCCGCATCACGCGTTAGCGGTGAAAACGGTGATATCTCATCACGCATCTCCTCAATGCCTAAAATGGAACAGGAGCTGACAAACCTCTACCGCGACAAAGAGATCAAGAACCAGGTATATGCATACCTGCTTCAGAAACGCGAAGAGACTGAAATCAAACTAGCACGCGTGCTCCCTGCCGGCAAAATTATCGACGCCGCATATGTGGATCCCGAGCAAGTGTCTCCCAAAAAGGCTGTAATGATATGCTTATTCGTATTCTTAGGGCTGTTCGTTCCTGCTATAACTTTGTATTTCAGAATTAAAGGACAATTAACTTCTGAAGAGGATAAAAAACATCTTTCAGAACAGGAAGAAGAGGTAAAGACACTCTCTTGATGAAGTCGGAAGAAATATTAGAAAGCGGCAAGGTCTTCAACAAGACCAAAATCGTGGTATGGATGCTGTTGGGTATCTTCTGGATAATGAGTACCTACAACTTTATCCTACAAGAGACAATGCCCGCATTGCATGCCAAGGTAGCATCATATTTCCTACTCTTTGGAGATGTGTCTATAGCCTGCTTGGGCTTATGGCTGATGCGTGATAAATACGACATCATCTTCTTTTCCTCCTTTATTCTTATCACGTTTGTATCTGCACGAATCAACGGCAACAGCTTAATATTTTGGGCAAACGGATTGCGCCACTACACCGCGTTTCTATTCGTTCTACCCATTATACGCTACCTATTGGCTACCAAGCCACGTCTGAAATATTTCATAGCGGTCTTTGACAAAAACCTCTATGCATTCCTTTGGCTACAAGTGCCGTGTATGATTTATCAATGCATCCTCTATGGAGCCTACGACAACGTGGGTGGCTCCTTGGGATGGATGATGTCTCCGGTAATATCCACTCTGATATATATAATCTCGTTCTATTTCTTAATTAAGAAATGGGACTTTAACTTAAATCTTACACAGAACTTAAAAAACAACTGGATATTAATATTCCTGCTCTTCCCGTCATACCTCAACGAGACCAAAATATCCTTCATCTTCCTGGCGCTCTACTTTCTGCTGATGATACCCATGTACAAGCAGTTTGCCCGCATGGTCATCGTAGTGATACCTATCATCGCAGTGGCGCTGACAGCTGTGGGATACCTCTACATGTCGATTGTGGATACTCATGGAGACGACGTCTTTTCACGTGAGTATATAGAGTACTACCTCTATGGTGATGACGATGCTCAAGAATATATCATGGAATACTTCTTGGAAAGAGAAGAAGTGGACTATGACGAAGGAGATATCGCCCGTGGTATCAAATTCCTCATATTGCCGACTCTTATGGATGAGGACAACTCATGGCTACTCGGCCACGGAATCGGTCAATTCAAGGGTGGCACTCAGCTAGAACAGAGTAAATTTGCAAAACACTATGACTGGCTACTCCAAGGCACAGTCATGCATGGATTCCAGTGGCTAATAGAGACCGGCATCATCGGATGTATTTGGATTGTATGCTACTACCTATATCTATTCCGTATATTTACCAAGCGTAGAAAAAGGGAACTCCGTATCCAATGGTATGTAGGCATCATCACCATACTGCTTATCCCCTATGCCAACAACTTCTTATTCATCCCATTCTCCATAATCTACACCTATATTGTATTCTTGAGTGCGCATTGGAGACGAATGCCCAATGTGCAATTCCAATACCCAATAGAGTATTCGCTTATGAAGTATGAGAAGGAGAATAAGGCCAACGACACAAGCATCAAAGAGATCACACAATGATAGAATATATAAAGGGTACGGTGGCATACCTAGAGCCCACCATAGCAGTGATAGAGGCACATGGCGTGGGATATGAACTGAATATTTCACTGATAGACTATACCTCGCTACAAGGCATGGCGGAGGCTAAGCTATACGTGCACGAATCTATCCGCGAGGATGCCCATGTACTGTTTGGCTTTCTCACTCGCGAAGCCCGTGCCATGTTCCGTCTATTGATAGGTGTGAGCGGCGTCGGCCCCAACACAGCGCGCCTGATTCTATCATCACTCACCGTGGCGGATCTGCAAGGCGCCATAGCCTCCGAGAACGACAGTATGCTAAAAGCAGTGAAAGGAATAGGGGGAAAAACAGCTCAACGTATCATTGTAGATCTCAAAGATAAAATAAAAGCTACTGAAATTCCGTTAAATACCAATATGACTTCCGACAGTCATGCCTATGAGGAGACATTAGCGGCACTTGTCACCTTGGGATTCACCCAACAAGCGTCGCAAAAGGTCCTAAAAAAGATATTCAGCGAGAACCCCGCGATATCATTGGAGCAGGCTATCAAACAGGCTTTGAAACAGCTGTAATGTTCCATTTCCTCATCGGTTGCTGCGGAGAAAGGAATGTTGGATAAGTGAGAATAGCTAATACAATAACAAGAATAACACTTTGTGCGATAGTGGCGTGCATGCTCCTTGCCGGAGTAAGCACCTTCTCGCAGTACCAAAAGAGCATCATCGCCCCTCCTCCCACGTCGAAACCCGACGACAAGAGCGAGGCTAAGGACAGCATGGCTCTACCGGCTCCTGTGAAGCCTACCGTGCCACAGTCCTACGAAGACTATGTGGGGAAGGAGTATGCCGCAGACCTAAAAGATCCCGACAATATCAAGACCGAAATCATCTATGACCCCGAGTCTAAGATGTATTTCTGCTACACCAAAATCGGGGACCGCGACGTAGTGACCCCATTCAAAATCTCTGCTGAAGACTACAATAAGATAGCATATAAGCAGGGCCTCCACGACTATTTCAAGACACGCAACTCCGAGAGCTTTGAGCAGAAAGACAAAGAGGCGTTCAACATTCTGGATATGAACTTCGCCCTCGGTCCCTTGGAGAAGATCTTCGGCCCCGGTGGCGTGCGTCTCACAACCCAAGGATCTGTACAGCTATCCATGGGTATCAAGAGCAACAAGACAGACAACCCTGCGCTATCGCTAAATTCCCGTCGTAAGACATACTTTGATTTCGACTCCAAAATACAGGCTACCATAGCCGCATCTGTAGGTGATAAGATGAAATTCAATATGACCTACAACACCGACGCTACCTTTGACTTCGACTCAAAGAATCTGAAGCTGTCATACGAGGGCAAGGAGGATGAAATTATCAAAAACATTGAAGCGGGCAACGTAAGCATGACCACCGGATCGAGCCTTATCCGCGGCGGTACTGCCCTGTTTGGTATCAAGAGCAAATTGCAATTTGGCAAACTGACTCTTACCGGTCTGCTATCGCAGCAGAACAGCGAATCCAAGACGGTGACCTCCTCAGGCGGCGTCCAAACCACCTCCTTCTCCGTTAAGGCCGACGAATATGATGCCAACCGTCACTTCTTCCTCGCCCAATATTTCTACGACAACTACGACACTTTTGCATCAAAATTACCATACGTATCCTCGGGTATCACGATTACCCGCATCGAGGTATGGGTCACCAATAAATCGGGCAACTACAACGAATCGCGCAACTTCGTGGGCTTCATGGACTTGGGCGAGAACGAGCGTGTCGCCAGCGATTACTGGGTGCCCGACATGAGCGTGGCGGTGCCATGCAATAGCAGCAACAACCTCCTCTCGGTCATCAAAAACGAATACCCCGCAGCACGAAACATCAGCGAGGTAACACAGGCACTAAAGCCACTGCAGGCTTATGGCATCACCGGAGGCCGCGACTTTGAAAAGGTGGAGAGCGCGCGCCTGTTGAGCTCCAGCGAATATACCCTCAACTCCACTCTGGGATACATCTCGCTGAAATCGGCGTTGAACTCCGACGAGGTGCTCGGCGTGGCGTATGAATACACTTACCAAGGCAAGGTATATCAGGTCGGTGAATTCTCCAGCGACGTCAGCACCACCAGCCAATCACTCTACCTGAAGATGCTGCGCGGTACCACTATCTCGCCGCAGTTGCCTATGTGGAAGTTGATGATGAAAAACGTCTATTCACTTGGCGCGTACCAGATGCAGAGCAAGAACTTCAAGCTCAACATCAAATACCTCAGCGACAACGTGGGCATGGAGATTAACTACCTCCCCGTAGGCGACATCGCCAGCAAACCATTGCTACAGGTGATGAACCTCGATAGATTGGACTCCAACCAAGAGGCCAACAGCGACGGTCTGTTTGACTACATAGAGGGTTACACCGTGATGTCATCCTCGGGCAAGATTATCTTCCCCGTAGCAGAGCCGTTTGGTAAGAACTTGGAGAAGAAGATAGGCAACGCCTCCCTGGCAGAGCCATACGTATATAAGGAGCTGTACGACTCCACATTAGTCGTAGCGAAGCAGTTTGCCGACAAGAATAAGTTCTCACTCGTGGGTGAATACCAAGCCTCGGGTGGCGCACAGATACGCCTTAACGCCATGAACGTGCCTAAAGGCTCCGTAGTGGTTACGGCAGGCGGTACCACCCTGACAGAGAATAGCGACTATACCGTGGACTACAACATGGGTATCGTCACCA